>JACPOX010000196.1 GCA_016191305.1 Legionella longbeachae
AAATGGCAAACAGTTTCCACCTTAAATCTCTAAGTGGCAATCAATCGAAAAAATTAACCACTGAAGGTAATGCGGAAATGATGAAATTAGGAAGCTTACAAGGTGAGCAATTTGATAAAGCCTATATTGAAGGGATGGTAAAAGGACATCAGGCTGCTTTAGCATTAATTGATAATGAATTAATGAAAAAAGCAAAGACGGAATCAATTAAGAATTTTCTAACCAATACGCGTGATGCCGTAGTGCATCATCTAGATAAAGCGAAAAAACTAGAGGAGAGCTTGAAAGCTTGAAAGCGGTAACTAAACAAGAATGTTGGGTTTGAAATAGGGGCTTATCTTGAAAAAAAGATAAGCCCGTATAATCAAAAAATAGTGTTATTTAATCTACTCAGGATAGCAATATATATCACTTCCTCCTGAGGATCATGCATAAATATAACTTCATTCACCCAACAATTCTTTGCAGGAATGACGCAGTTAAAGAACACTTAATGGAGATATGCTTATTTTTTTGATTGGCTAAAATACTTACAGATTTCCTCCATGAAATCCTTAGAACCTTGATTTTTCTCCATTCTATTCTTCCAACGCTGATGGTTCCCTTCTGCAACTATTTTAGCTAGTTTAACCATATGTGCATTTTGAGTTTCTAAAATGTATTCTTTAATTTTCTCTTTTAATACATCTTCCCATGCTTCGTCAGCAAGTTCTAAAAAATAATTTGCCGATATTTCTTCCCCATGATCATGTATACCGTGATGGCAGTTTTCATGTTGAAAATGACAAGGGCAAGAACAGTTTTCTTGAGCACATCCATGGCCTTCCATATTTTCTCCTTTCAAATTTTTCAAAAAATATTAAACATTTAGCTTACATAGAATTACAAAAAAACAGATATAAATCAATTGGTAAGCCTATTTGGAGTTTAAACGGCGCGCAACTTCATATCCGCCATAAAAGAAATCAAACAAATTTTAATATAATCTTAATGTAAGCATGTAATACTATATGAATAAATTAAATCGTTTTAAACGAAATTAGGAACGGAATTTTAGATGCCAAAAGTGTTTACTCATTTATGCAAAAAAGTAAATCTGAGTTTGTATGATGATACTCTTACTGTATATACCAAACCTTTCCCTAACGAATTTAATGATCCTCAAATTATGGTTTTAGTGTTTTCTACAATGCTATGTTCTAACGCCCACATAGACAATTTTTTTATGACGCAACAAAATGAACTAGGAGTCTATCGCTTTGTGAAACATAATGACTCTAATCACCATATGTATCACCAAGATAATTTTGATAGGAAAGTGAAGCATTATCATGCTCAATTTAAGTCAAGCATCGATACATCTAAACTGGAAGAAATTTTAAGTATATTGGAAAAATATTCTCTGATTACATCTCAAGAACATGACAGTTTCTTAAATGCATACCAAGAAGCTAATACACTTCCTCATGATATTTCAAGCATGAAAAAAGATGAGCTCCATATTCTCGATAAAATAGAGCCAACTTGGGAAAAACAAGAAAAAGATGATCAACCTAAACTTAATTTAGATGGATCTAATATAAGATTTTTCCTATCAAAATCTCAAAAAAACACCATATCAACGCTAAATATTTCTGAATTTAATTTTAACTAACGTGCTATAAAGACAGAGAAATACGTTTTATCATTAATATTTTTTATTGATGCTTCTTTTCTACTGTCTTTAAACGAATCCCTTTTTCTTCAATATCAATCAAACCTCTTTTATAAAGTTGCCCCAAGGCACTTTTAAAATTTTTTTTACTCTCAGCAAATATGTGCTTAATTTCTCCAGGAGAGCTTTTGTCATGTAAAGCTAAAAAACCATTGGATTGTTCAAGCCTAGATATAATACGTTGCGCTAATTCATTAATACTGCTTTGTCCAATTTGTCTTAAAGCAACATCAATTTTGCCATCTTCACGTACCTTTTTAATGTAACCATTAATTTTTTTGCCATAAATTAATTGTTGAAAAATATCATCTGTATGGATTAATCCCCAGTGATGGTTGTTAATAATTACTTTTCGTCCTAACGACGTACTATCTGCAATAAGTAGACTAACTTCCTCACCTGCCTTGAAGTTAGCTGATGTTTTATCCAAAAAATAATCGATTTTTGAGCTTGCAATAATGCGTCCCTTATTATCTTGTTTCAAATAGACAAGATAAGATTTTCCCTTTTCCATAGGGTAGTGTTGTTCTGGTTTGGGCACTAATAAATCTTTATCTAATCCCCAATCAAGAAAAGCCCCTACAGGATTCACATCAATCACTTTTAAAAAAGCACAGTTTTCCAACATGGCATGAGGACATACTGTTGTTGCTATAATTTTGTCTTCTGAGTCAAAATAAACAAACACATCTACCACATCACCAACCAAACTGCCTTTAGGAACAGATTTATTGGGTAATAAAATTTCCCCCCACTCTCCTCCTTGAAGATATACCCCAAAAGGAGCTTCCCGTACCATTTTTAATTTATTAAATTGCCCAATTTTTATCATAACTCAACTCGTTTTTCTTGTATTATCCAAGTTTAACACATAATGTGCTTATTATCGTAGTTAAGGTTTTTTATCGAAAATAGAGTAGTACGCCTGCTATTTTTTTTGGCTTTTCTTTTTCGGTTCAGGGAGTTCGGATGCAGTAAGTCTAATGAGGCTAGTTAGCCATTCACTATCTTCGAGTAAGTCACCAGATATGAGCAAATAAGGTTTTGCACCTGGATATGGAATAGCTTCAATATAGTTATTAATAAATGCTTTAGCAGCGTTAGTTGGTTTGAGAAACAGTTGATCATCACAAACTAAGGCTACTACTTTTTCATGATAGTAAATTGCATATTCTCCAAACATTTTTTTTGCACGAACCATGCCGGCATCTGTGATTTGGTCAAGAATAAAATCAATAGTACTTTGTTTAGAGGACATAAGTAATTTCTACAATATAATTATAACCCATACATTTTTTTATTTCTGAACTATCCATATGAATACCGCCCATAAAGCCCCTTTTAGAATAAGTTGGTTCTATAATAGGATCAGAAACCATGATTACTACAGCGATGAGGTTGGCTTAATAGCTTCTTTGTAAAGCAAAATGCGCTAGATCAATAAGAGCTTGTTTATATTTTGAATCAGGCAATATCATTAAATTCGATAGCGCTGCATCTATTTCTTGGGCTGCAATTTTCTTTGTATGATCTATTGCTTTTGTTTCATCTAGAGCAATAAGAATTTCTGATAAATAATCCAGACTACCTTGCTTTAAACTATCTCTTATTTGTTGCTTCTGTAGTTCTGTTCCATGTTGTAATGCATGAATTAAGGGTAAAGTTGCTTTTCCGTCTGCCAGATCATCGCCTATGTTTTTGCCAATTGTTTTTGCATCAGAACAATAGTCTAATGCATCGTCTATAAGTTGGAAGGCATTGCCTAAATGCAGACCATATGCATACAGAGCATCTTGAATCTCTTTTGAAGAATTACTAATCATGGGGCCTATACAAGCAGCAGCTGCAAATAACAGGGCTGTTTTTGCACGAATTACCTCAAAGTATTCATCAAAGGTTAATGCAGAATTATGGCGATTAGTTAATTGTTTTACTTCACCACAACTTATTTCAAGTGCAGTATTGGCAAAGAGTTTAAGCACTTCTGAATTACCCGTATCGACCATTAATTCAATTGATTGAGTAAAAAGATAATCTCCAACCAGAATACTGGCTTTACTTCCCCAGATGTTGTTTGCGGTTTGGCGTCCTCTTCTTAAGGTAGATTCATCAACAACGTCATCATGTAATAAGGTTGCTGTATGGAAAAATTCCACCATGGCTGCTAACATAATGTGTTCTTTACCTTGATAACCACAGGCATTACTTGTTAAAAGGACTAATAATGGGCGTAACCTTTTGCCTCCACTTTCGATCATATGGTGGGACATGTCATCTATTAAACCAATTTGCGATTCAATTTTATTAATAATTAAAGTATTAACGGCGTTAAAATCGTCACTAACAAGTGCTCGTATACTGTCAATCGCCATTGTTTTTCCTCTACTATTCAATTTACAAATGCTAAGGTTGGGCATGCGAATTGTCAAGTTCTATACGTTAAAGCGGAAATGCATCACATCCCCATCGCAGACAATATAATCTTTTCCTTCTAGGCGTAATTTTCCAGCCTCTTTAGCCCCTTGTTCTCCACGACAAGTAATAAATGCATCATAAGCGATGACTTCGGCTCGGATAAATCCTTTTTCAAAATCTGTATGGATAACGCCGGCAGCCTGTGGTGCAGTAGCTCCTTTATGAATAGTCCAAGCTCTTACTTCTTTTACTCCTGCAGTAAAATAAGTTTGTAGGCCTAGAAGTTCGTAGCCTGCGCGAATTACTCGATGCAGTCCGGGTTCGCTTAAACCTAAATCATCCATGAACTCTTTGCGGTCTGCCTCATCCAGTTCAACGAGCTCCGCCTCGGTTGCTGCGCATAGAGCAACAATGCTGGCTTGTTCTTTTTGAGCAAGTTCCTGGACTTTATCGAGCATTGGATTATTTTCATAACCATTATCATCGACATTTGCAATATAAAGTACAGGTTTAGCTGTGAGTAGAAAAAGACGGCGTGTAATTAATTCTTCTTCAGTGCTTAGTTCAAGCGTACGAACAGGGTTACCCTCATCAAGATGTTTTTTAATTTTTTCTAAAGTTTGCATTTCAAAAAGAGCTTCTTTATTGCCGCTACGACTGTTTTTTCCTGCTTTTAATATAGCTTTCTCAAGTGTTTCCATATCAGCTAAGGCCAACTCTGTATTGATTACTTCAATATCGCTTAAGGGGTTAACAAGCCCTTCTACGTGGATCACGTCAGTATTTTCAAAACAACGTACTACATGAGCAATGGCATCAGTTTCACGAATATTTGCTAAGAACTGATTACCTAGTCCTTCACCTTTGGATGCTCCTTTAACAATTCCTGCGATATCAACAAATTGCATGGTAGCTGGAAGCACTTGTTGTGGTTTTACTATTTCGCTTAAAGCATCAAGACGTGGGTCAGGAACAGTTACAATCCCTACGTTGGGTTCAATAGTACAAAAAGGGTAGTTTGCTGCTTCAATACCTGCTTTTGTAAGTGCATTAAACAGAGTTGATTTACCAACATTGGGCAAGCCCACTATTCCGCATTTAAATCCCATGTGTAGTACCTCTATTTTTAATATCTAAACGTTTAATTGATTCATTGCTCTGGATAAATCCCCAGAGAAAATTAATGGCATTATGGCTATCCCTCTATCAATCGCGTCATGGACTAACTGTCTGTCTTGAGCGGAGGGTTTGCTAAGCACATATTGATGAACCAAATCTCTATGGCCAGGATGACCTATTCCTATTCTTAAGCGATGAAACTCTGTGCTGCCTAATTGGGCGATTATATCTCTTAAACCGTTGTGACCTCCATGACCACCACCTGTTTTCAGCTTAATTCGTCCTGGAGCTAAATCCAATTCATCATGAACAACCAATATTTCTTCAGGTTGAATACGATAAAATTGACTAATTAGTCGAGTGGACTGTCCACTATGATTCATAAAGGTTATAGGTAAAACCAATTTACTTAAATGTTGGTTTAATTCCAAATCAGCCAGTTCAGCTTGCATTTTCTTTTCTAGCTTGAACGAGGTGCTATGCCGTTGTGCTAGAGCAGAGATTAACCATCCGCCAGCATTATGTCGGGTGTACTCATAAGCTGAACCTGGATTACGCAAACCGATGATAAGTTTTATGGCCATGAATTATCAGCTCTTTAATGTGGTCATAAGTAGGTGGATTACTGTAGCCTGGGCTATTTTAGCGGATTCACCCCGGCTACATTTACAGCAACTTTGTGATCAAATTTGCTTAATCACTCTTCATCTTTTTCAGAGCTAACAGTTGGTACAGCTGATGCTGGAACTTCTGTTGGTTCTACAGTTTCTTCTTCAGCAGCACTTACTTTAGACATATGGATGCTGACCACAGGTGAGTCATGGCTTCCATCGGCAACATCTGCAGTGAGTTGTATCCCTTTAGGTAATTTTAATTGAGATAAATGAACAATATCGTTCATTTTAACGTCAGACATATCTACTGCTATGAATTCAGGCAAATTTTTTGCTTGGCAGCGGATTTCTACTTGAGTCATAGTGTGATTGATAATACCGCCTGCTTTAATACCTGGGGCTTTATCTTCGTTAATAAAATGAATAGGTACCAACTTAATTAGGATATCTGTTTTGGAAACACGTTGTAAATCCATATGCATCACAAGAGGCTTGTAGGGATGGCGTTGTAACGATTTTAAAATAACATGCTCTACTTTACCGTCAACTGAAATATCAAAAACACTTGAATAGATACTTTCAGTTTCCAAAGCCTTAACCACTTTATTATGTTGAAAGTGAATGGACATTGGTTTTTTATCGCCACCATAAATAACAGCGGGTACTTTATCTTCAAGACGACGTAGGCGGCGGCTCGCACCTTTCCCCATATCCGTTCTTGTTTGTGCTTCTAAAAGAATGTTTGACATTATATACTCCAAAAATTATATAGTTCCCTTACCTAATCCGCGACCAGATTAAATACCAGATAATGGGTTAAAAAATCCGGAAAGGGCTCCGAAGTATACAATATTTTAAAATGAACTTGAAGTCATAGTGATAATTTCATAGAATATGCGACTTTATTGAATTTGTGATAGCCAATCAGGCGAGTTGGAGAAAAGTTATGTATGCGGTAATCAAAACTGGCGGTAAACAATACACCGTGAAGGAAGGTGATGTGTTAAAAATTGAATTACTGCCTGAAGATGTTGGCAATGAAATACAATTTGAAGAAATTTTGATGTTAGCTGATGGCGATACAATCGTTTGTGGTAGTCCATTCGTTGCCAAGGCTATAGTAAAAGCTGAAGTAATGGATCATGGTCGTCACAAGAAAGTTAAAATTATCAAATTTCGACGTCGTAAGCACCACATGAAACAGATGGGGCACAGACAATATTATTCACAAGTTAAAATTACTGCGATAAGCAAGTAAGAGAGGATAGAAATGGCTCATAAGAAAGCAGGTGGAAGTACCCGTAACGGCCGCGACTCGAATCCCAAGTTTCTTGGAGTGAAGCGTTATGGTGGTCAGTTTGTTAATGCGGGTGAAATTATTGTAAGACAACGTGGTACACGTTTTCATCCAGGACCAGGAGTAGGTTGTGGTCGCGACCATACTTTGTTTGCCTTGGTTGAAGGCTTAGTAAAATTTGTTGTTAAAGGCGCGAAAAATCGTCAATATGTAACTATAGTTGCAGA
>JACPOX010000187.1 GCA_016191305.1 Legionella longbeachae
CGCTCCAGCATCCTCTTTCCAATATTGGTAAAAACGATCTAATAATTCTCCTAATTTAATACTGTCACATATCATCAACAAATTTAATGACGAAAGAGTGTCAGTCATGTTCTTGCCTAGAGATTCATTAAATTGGTCAATTAATGCTTTCTCAGTTTTTTCAGGATATATAGAGAGTAAATAGGAATTACAAACATGCTTTAACTTGCGTTTGCCGGCGGATAAAATATTAAAAGAGGATAAAGGGAATTTTTCATTTATTGTTAGAGTGTGTAACTTATTTTGTAACCGTACTAGATCTTTTTTTAATGCCTGTGCAAGTTGATTTTGAATTAACTGACGCGCTTCAACTATTTTCCCAAAATCTTGATTTTGCAGGCTAGCAAATAAAACTTCCTCAGAGGGTAAGCTAAGCAGTTCCGCGAGTAGCCAATAATTTAAGGAACTATTTTTTTTGCTAACTATATTACGGTAAGCGGTAAAAAATTCAGAAGTGAGTAGTATGACCTTATCATCACAATAACTACTGACTATGGATGTAATCAGTTTTTTTGCTGCTTCACAACGATTATAGATATTCGTATCATATTGCATTAATCTCAATAATTGTTCTTCACTATATACAAATTCCAAATAAACTGGAGCAGAGAAGCTACGTAATAAAGATGGGGTAGGTTGTGAATTAATATTTTCAAAATGAAACTCCATATCAGGATGATCCACTATTAACGTGCTGTCACCTTGAAGTTCCTCACCTTTATCATTGAGTAATCCAATAACCACAGGTATTGGTCGTTCTTTACCGTCTTTGGTTTTTATTTTTAAGCTGTAATGACATTTTTCAGCATCATATTTATCAGAAACGGCAAGTGCTGGAATTTCTGTCTCAGTAAACCAGTTCAAAAACTTGTGCATATTTTTACCGGTTGAATGAGATAAAGACTCTAATAAATTTTCCAGAGTGACGGCACTTCCATCATGCTCTTTTAAGAACTTGGATATTCCTTTATAAAAAATATCTTTGCCAAGACAAATCATCATCATACGAAAAATATCAGCACTTTTTTCATAAGCGGCTTGAGTATATAGACTTCTAACATTGGTGTACGAATCTTGTCGTGGAGCACGTTCATCTAGGTTTTTGCCATCTAGCATCCGGATTAAGTCCGTTCCAAATAAATCTTCACGAAACGCTGCCGCCCGAAAAGTAGTTAAGCCTTCTTTAAATGGTAAATTAAACCAATCGCGAATGGTGACACGATCTCCTGTCCAATAATGAAAATATTCATGAGCAACAACTTCCATTACTCGTAAAATGTCGATATCTGTTTTAATTTCAGGTGTTGCAAATAAATTTGCTGTATTAAATAAATTTAATCCAGTTGGTTCAGATGCTCCAGAAGCATATTTATCTACACCGGCCACCATATGTTGTGCTAGATCACATTCAAGTTTAAAAACATCCTCTTCCCATTGCATCGCTTTTTTTATTACTTCTTTAGCAAAATCACATTTTGCGGTAGCGGCAGGAGGTACATAAAATTCAATAGCTATCTTTCTTCCAGAAATTGTTGTGAAATGAGTTACAGATTTTTGTAATTTGCCTGCAATTAATGCAAAAAGATAACTAGGTTTAGGAACTTTATCCAACCAGGTTGCAGAATGTATACCATTCTCTAAATTTTTTTGATCAACAAGTGAACCATTACAGAGTAAAACTGGATATTCTTCTTTTTTAGCAATAATCGTTGTTTTATATGTTGCTAAATTATCTGGTCTATCATGGCAATAAAGTACTCGTCGTAATCCTTCACTTTCTGCTTTAACAAGAATAATTCCTTCTGTTTCATATAAGCCAAACAAATCAGTATTTTCACCTAAGTAAGAACTCGTTTCGATTGTAAAGGGTTTATCTTGTGGAATTTTTTTAATAATTAATAAATTTTTAGTTATTTCAAATGCTTCAGGAGTCAGTGTTGTGTTGTTTAAGGAAATTGATTTAAGAATCATATTTTCACCATTTAACTCTAAATCAATTGAATGAGATTGTAATTTTGGATTAGGCTCAATATATAACAAAGCTTTTGACTGGATAGGTTTTTTAGTCAAATCGATTTCTAAGTCAATATGTTTAATGAAATAACTAAGGGTTTTGTATTCGCTTAATCTAAATATCTCAGACTGGGTTGTTTTCATGAAAACGTCCAAATTCACTTTAAATACAGTAATAACAATAGAAGAACAAAGTATATATTTCAACTGAGATGACGGCTGTGCTAAAAAAGTGTCTTTATAGGATTGCTTCTTTTTTCAATTTACTTGTGTGTTTTCTACTTCTAGGCAAAAGCCGATTAAGCCAATGAGGTTTTTGTATTTCTATAGTAAAAGGGTTTCTTTCAGCACTCCATGGATAATAAGCAGACATATCATTAAAATATGATAGAGAGGGTACTTCAATCTCCATTGGAAAGATTTTCTTGTTAATAACATGCTGAAGCTGCTCGTTAATTTCTGAATATAATAATTCTGTATTCTCACGGGATAATTTTATTAAAGGTTTTGAATAAGCTAATGTGATATGAAAACAAGATGGTACGGTTTTTCCTAAATTGAGAGCTTGTGCTGTTTTTTTAATTTGTGTTTCATGTACTTCATTTAATAATAGGGTTAATGAGATGACCGAGTTAACTTTCAATTCTACTTTTTCAATTAATGGTTTGAGGGGATTTATTTGAAGATTTTTTCTAATTTCTTGATATCGGGGTAAATTTTTTGTAATAAATTTATTCCATGAGTTACCTTTTTGTGCTTCTGTTTCTAAGCTCATTGTAGTCATGTGATAACTGTTAGCGGGTAGTAGTGCAAAATACGTCTTAACCAAAGGATGAGTTTGTAAGCCCTGATAGATTGCATCAAAAAAATCTCGATGTTCATAATAACAGGGGGATATTACCGTTACTCCGTGGAATGGGGCAAGTTCACCATTTATAGCTACTTTACGTAACTGCAGAGGATCCTGTATGAAATTTTTTAATTTGAACATTTATATTAAGTAGAAGCTATCGCTAGACGAATCATAACATATCTAGATATAAAACCTAACACATCATTCACATCATTTTTTCGATCCTACTAGGATGACGGTAGTTCTATGCTAAGAGTTTTTTATTTTAACAAACCACAGGCATTCCACTGGACTATTTTTTTTTATCTTACTCAAAACCTCCCATCAAGATAAAAAAACCTTATTTTGACCAATATTTAATATGGACTTAATATTAATTGATTAAAATAGACTCAGAAATTACATTAATAATACCGTATTTTGGGGTTTATAGTATGAAATCAAAACAAATAATAAAAAAACCAATTTATAAAAATAACACGAATCATAAAGATAAATTAGCACAACAGAAACATTCGAAAATCTTGCAAAAGAAAAACAAGGTAGAAAACTCTGAAATTATTAGCCCTAATATTGAACCAAATTATGATAATTTGTATTTTTTCTACAAAAAACATAAGGTTTTATTTGTTTTTGGATTCTTTATTTATTTAATGGCATTAACTGCAAGAGTAAATGGAAAAGATACAAAAGAATCGATGGAATCAAAAATTTTTACAAAAAAACAATTTTTTAATGAAGAGAATAATTGCGCAAAAAATCAGACTCTGTTAACTCAATCAAGTATTTCAGACGGATTATCTCGTACACTGCAAACTCTCAACAAAGAATATTTATCCAAAAGTGGGATAATTAGTAATAAGTTGGTATGTATAATCTCCATTTTGCTCATCACAATATAGGAGTGTTGATTCCTAAGGTTAATTTTATGTATGAAAAAAATGGAAATTTTCGTACTACCGGAGGCGAAATAATTCACTCTGAATATTACCTTGGCTCTAAATACCTCGAAGAATTTGAAACATTTCGCATGTTTTATGAAAAAACAAAGAAACAAATTATAAAAAATACTTTTCGTTTGAATAAATCGAGATTTTCTGAAGATGAAGTGCGGCAAATTATATTTGATAAATTTGTCAATAAAGTCGGAGAACATGAATTTGCAAAGCTCGCTGTATCAGGAACATTTATCCAAGACTTAGTGATGAATTTTGGTAACTGGGGGATAGTCAATAATCAAATAGCTGTCATTGATGCGGACCATTCCCCACAATCAATTGATGAATATATGACTGAGACCAAAAAAATGCCCGGAAATATAGAAATTCCATTTTCTCTGAATACAGTATTGCACATGAAATCCATTTATGAATCGATGTTAAAATTAGGTCCCATTAAACTTGGGCTATCTGTTGATATGCCAGATAAGCAGTATTCTATTCTTGTTAAGTATTATCTTAATGCTTGTCATCTCGCGATTGATAATATAAAAAAGGATTTTCCTACACGAGATCCAAATCAACGTTCAAAAGAAATCAACTTAATATTATCCGAAGCATTCCTTACACAATATCAATATTTTTCTGAACCAAAGCTAAAAAGGTCTATTTTAAATTGATTCTTGACCCAAGTTAGATGGTAAATCCACAATTTAGTGAGATTGATCCTGTGTAAGCATGCGATTGGTAAAAGCAATTGCGAGTGCAGAAAAAATTAATGTCAGATGGATAATTACCTGCCACATTACTGAATAATTACTGAGTTTATTGGGATCAATAAATGTTCTTAATAAATGAATGGAAGAAATCCCTACTAATGAAAGAGCAAGTTTTATTTTCATTGCGCCTGCATCAAGATGGTCAAGCCATTCAGGTTGATCTGGGTGTGAATCAAGTTCAAGATGAGAAACAAAAGTTTCATAACCTCCCATGACTACCATAATCAAAAGATTGGCAATCATTACCACGTCTATGAGATCTAATACTCCTAGCATAATCAGGGTATCATTAAAATTATTGAGGTGAGTAACTAGCTCAAGTAATTCACGAATAAAACGATAAACATAAGCTGCAAGTATTAAAATAAGGCCTAAATACAAAGGAAGTTGTAGCCATCTTCCCATAAAAATAAGTTTGCTAATACCTTTTTTCAAACGACTCATTTGTTTACACCATCTGTTATTGTAATTGTTGAAGATACACCATGTGCTTTAATGTTTGGATCATACATGGCTTCAGCATAAGCGGGGGGAACAATGTATTTGCCCATATTAATAGCTTTGATTTTATAAACAATTTCTTTTGCTGCGGATTCAACTCCACCAAAGAAGTTCACCCGGTCTTCCCGTGCATCAATATAATCCATTGCATTATTTTTCACTGAATCAAGTACCACCTCAAACCCGCCAGGTAACAGATCTTCAATTGCGATATTCGATAAGTAATCATTGTCCAATGCACGAATACGAATATGGACTTCGATTTCGTCACCTAGAGGAACTGAACTCACTATATCTCCCTTAACATCTTTATATTCTCTAAAGATTTCCAAACCTTGTTTTAAGGGGGCATTGGGAATTACTCGATCAAAACCTGACTGCATTAACTGATAGAAAAATGGTTTTTTATCAGGATTATCAATGCGGATTTGTTTCGTATCGACTTCAACATCAGTTTTTTGATAATTTGTATTTATAACAGGTACTTTAATTTCCTGATTATTATTCATAATTTTTGTCATTAACAAAGCAGATTTTGTGTTATTGGGCATACTTTGTTGATAAGCGCCCAATGCCAGACTTGTATAACCAGATAACACGGTATTGATGTCGTTAGTATTGATGGCTTTGATTAAACGGATTAATAGCTGATCACTAACTTGAGGCAATAGATTAGGGAAGTGTTTGGCTACGATATAGAAATATTGGGCATCAGCAATGGTGCTACTATAGAAATCAGTAACATAAGCTTGTTTGCTTTGTGGTTTATATAGGCCAATTAACTGATTTGCTTCATTATGATTTTGGAGCAATTGATAAGAAGCTGCTATATAGACGCTAGTAATATCTGTTTGCCATGCTTTTGTCTTGTCGCTTTCTAAAAATAATTGCAAATTAGTCAGATAGTTTGAGGTAACAATTTCATTACGGGTTAGAATATAAATTGCATAAGCTTGAAGTCTGGCAGCATTCAAATCAGTTACATTTTGGCTTGCTAAAGTTTTCAAATAGTTAATGCCATTAAAAAACAGATCAGTAGGTATGTTAAAGCCTTGTGCTTTTGCTTCCGTTAGGAAATGCATCGCATAAATTGATGAAAAATCATTACCTGGATTATCTCCAGCCCCTGGCCAGTAGCTAAATCCGCCGTTGGACATTTGGCGTTGGCTTAGCATTTGAATGGTGACATATACTTTATCATTAATTTGTTTTGTTTCTTCTCCATAACCCGTTTGATTGTTCATTGCTAATAAAGGCAAGACTTTACTAGTTAATTGTTCAGTACAACCATAAGGATAATCATCTAGATACCGTTGTAATCCAAATACTAGAATTATCGGGCTTGTAGCAATAGTTGAATTTGCCCTCCGATACTGTGGATATAGTGTTTGCATGATATTTAAAGTTTGCTGAGCATCTTCTGATTTACCACTCGTGATATAGGTACTAAGTGGTGTAGCTGGTCTGACACTTAATGTAGAATTCATCGTACTGGATTTGTCTCCTAAGCTTGCTTTAAAGCTCAATTTTGCTGAACCTAAGAGCGAGTTTGCTTTTAATTTATAATGTACAGTTTGTTCATGACCTTCAGCAATTTCCAGAGATTGTGTTGGAGTACTAATCATTTCAATTTCAGGACTGACTGATAAATTTACATTGATTAATGCATGTTCTCCTGAACCTTTGATATTATTTGCTATGGATGAAGAAATTTCAAATTCATCTCCAGGCGCTACAAAAGTTGGTACGTTCGGATTAATAATAAAGTCACCGCGAATTTCAGCAAAGGTATCTTTTGCGCCAAGTGAATCAGCGGATACAGCAACAGCCATGACTCGGAGTGTGCCGTTAAAGTAATCGGGAATTTGATACTCTAATTGGTGAGTGTTTGAATCTGTATCCAGAATACCGGACCAATAAGCTACAGGTAAATCTGTCTTTCTCTTAAAGGGATTTAGACGGCCAGCCATTTCTTCCTCTCCACTGTCACCTCCAACAGCGGAAAGCTCACGATCTTGAATAAATTGGGGCATGATTTGATCAACAGTTTGTTGAGTCAATACTTCAAGAGCGTGTTTTTGGAAAAAGAAGGCTAATGGATCAGGGGTTTGATAACGAGCAACTTGCAAAATGCCTTCATCGACTGCAAATACAATAATTTTTCCTGGTTTATTCGTTTGATAATCTATAGTAAAAGATTCACCCGGACGTGCAACTGCGGCAGTATGTAAATTGATTTTAATATCATGATCATCATGATTGACTGTAAAGGGTTCGACACTATAACTTAGGGGACTAATAAAAATTTCAGGAGATCCCCAATCACGTATAAAGGCAACATTGACATATCCATTGCCTTGAAAATCAGCTGGGATATGAATTTTTTGTACGGAGTTTGTGGTATCTGTTTTAAACCATTGCGACGCATAAACTTTATCACGCTCTATAGTAATTAAACCTGAACCTGTATATGGTGCAGTAATTTGTATCTCTATATCCTCATTTGCCTTATATTCTTCTTTATTTAATTTAATTGATAATTCTGCATTTTTAGCCATCGGTTGCTGGCTTGCTCCTACAACAGTGAACTTTAATTGATTAAGTACCGTATCGTCTTTGCTTAATACACTTAGTGAGAAATTACCAATTTGTTGTGTGGGTAATTTATAATCAATGCCCTGTTCACTAATAGAAAATGGAGTGGTACTTACTATTGTCGATTGAACAACTGACTGGTACTGATAAGTGCCATCCGCTTTTTTAACCAAGGTTGTTACCGGATGTAAGGAAACCAATTGAATTTTTAAGTCTGTTTGGTTTTCCTTATTTAACTCAGGATTAACTGCGATGTAATTTACATTTCGGATACTGTTTTGTTTGATAAAAGACAAGTCTCCATCAGGTTTATATCCTACAAAATAGGGGAGAGGGCTTATCAATGCTTTGGATTGGCTTGTTACGCTACGTCCCCCTTCAGATTCAAAGCCTTCAGCAAAGAAGGTTAATTGATAAGTTGCTTTTTCGAAACGTTCAAGGTTTAAGTCAAATTCTGCCTCGCCTTTATTATTTGTTGTGACGTCAGTTAAAGTTTCAGTAAAAACTTTTGGCGGCTTTTTGGGATCAAGTAGAGGATCAACAAATACATAATCAGGATATTTATCAAACTCTACTTTTTGTGGTACTAATAAAATCTTAGCACTAACTTTTCGATTAGCAGCTGGGGCACCATATAAATTCCAAAGACTTACATCTCCTTTTAAGCCAGTGGGGGAATTCCATCCATCAGAGGGATTGGGAGATAAACGGGTTGTAATTCGCATTCTATCAGGTAGAAACTCTGAAACGCGCATTGTTGTTGAACCGAGTAGATTTTGAGGATATCCGTCTTTGACTAAATATAGATTAACCATATATTGGCCAGTCGGAGCGCTTGCACTGGTTGTGAAATTCAGGTCTAAATAACCTGTGTCATTAAGAGTGATTTTTTCATCTTTTATGGTGGTTCCTCTTGAATCAACCACAGTCGCTTGTAAAGGCAAACCCGGAGGTTGTTGCTGTGCATAGGCTTGTTTAACAATCATGCCTATATGAACAGTATCTCCTGGTCTATAGATGCCTCTATCCGAAAAAAGAAATGCGCTTAAACTATGTAATTCTTGATTGTCGGTATAAAGTCCGCCTATATCGAATTTAGAGAAATTCAATTGTCTGTTCGCATTATTGAACGGAATGAATGATACGTCGTTATTCAGTTGCGCCAAATAGACTGTAGGCTCTCTGTCATCAACAAAGTCTTTCAAAGTTGGAAAAGTGACTTGGCCTTGATCGTTACTGACGCGAGATAAAATAGGTAACCCATTTTTACCTAATACAGTTACAGTTGCATTAGCCACAGGAGTCCCTTGCGTTATGGAATCAACAAATACATCATGACTGCCATCATTATTATCCTTTACCAATAACGCAAGATCAGTAATCAAAATCATGCGACTGGCTTTTACATCCAATGCAGAGTTGTTGGCTATATCCCATCCATTAGCTTGTAATAAAAACAATCCTTGAGGTCCTAAGGTATTTGTATTCATATTGAGATACTTACTGAAGTCAAGTGCAGTATATTGCTGTTTAGCTAAATCAGAGGTATCAAATTGCTGAACATCTGATGATATTTGACTAATATTCTGTTGATTAAAAGTAGGATTAATAAAATATGGATTATTAAAATCACCTTGAGTCTGGGTCACTAATTGATTGATATTTTCCGGTAACACTCGGGCAAAATCGAATTTCACAGCGGGTACGCCTCGTACCAACACGGACAGTTTTTTCTCTCCACCTAAAGCCAGTAAGGAACCTTTATGAAGAAAACTGATTTCTTTAGGAATTGCTGGAACAGGAATTACTGCAGCATAGGCATTTTCCAAAAGAAAATCACCGAAACTCTGCATGCCTTTATCGATTTTAATATAAATATATTGTGGCGTTTCTGCTTTAAACTTAAAACTGTGCAAAGTTGAATAGTTTTGTTCTGTAGGAATGGCTTTTTTAGTGAGTGGCGTGGATAAAGAAAGTACAGTTTGAGTTACTTCCCCTGGATTTTGCCATTGATAATTCGTTTGAGCTTCTTCAGCAACATTTGCTGGACGATCTTTGGGTAGTAAATAAACATGTACCGATTTATTAAACTCTTTCTCATTAATCCCTAAACTGGTTTCAACAGTCAAAATTTGTTCTGGCCTGTCCTTATCATTTCGTACAATAGAAGCTGATGCAGAAAGAACCTTGAGAAAATCTTGAGCGCTGGGTATTAAGAGATTTTTTGATAATTTATGCTGTAGATGACTAGAGCCAGTAGATGATGTAACTTTTTTGTTTAAAGTTAAACGTAAATAACGAGCTATATCATATATTTTTATAGTTTCTGAATGCAGGTAAGCTACCCGTTTATTTTTGTCATAGGTAAAAGTGAATGGGAGTTTTCCTGTGGAGGAACTTTCTTGTTGATTTTTTTGGTACATCAATACGGTATTTTTTTCTAATTCTTCTGGGTTGACTGGATAATTATATTCTAGAGTAGCTACTGCATTTCTGATTTCTGCATGAACTGGATCCTGATAAAGTTTAAATTCAGAAATAGTTCCTTGGAATGGTAGGGTAGAGAAAGAATAATCATGATGCTCTATGTTAGCTTTTTTAGTGAAAAAATTATCTGAAAAATGAATTGTAAATTTTTGTCCAGCAGGCCAGTCCTCAGAAGGTGTAAAAACTAATTGGCTGTCAGTATTCCAAATCCACGTTCCTTGAATATTAGGAGTCATTTCTAAACCTTCAGTCACGTTTTTTCCAACAAGATCAAGTGGTGCAACAGACTGATTGATGAATCCTGAAAATAGGCTTTATTTTATTCTTTTTTATAAAAAATAGCGACTACTCTTGACAATTTCTGATAACGTATGGATTTCTGTTCATATTTAAATAATTGTAACTTCACAGGTACGTCATCCTGAGCGTAGCGAAGGATCTCAAACTGCTTAGAACTGAGCCAGATTCAGGAGATCCTTCACTACGTTCAGGATGACGTTAGTACGTTTTGATTGAATTGAAACCAAACTTATCCGCAACCTGGGGAGTTACAAATAATTTAAATGCAATCACGGTGGCTTCATGTGGTTTTATTATTGACAGCATGTCCAGTTAATCGCATAATTAGCCTCTAATTTAGACTAGAAGTACAATAGTTTTTTACACTTCCTTGGAATTAAAACATGCTAAAAAAAATTGTTATAAGTCTTTCATTAATATTCGGTATGAACCTTGTTTTTGCAGCAGCACAAACGAAACCAATCCCTATAACAAAAGCTTTAATTAAGAAAATAGCTGCTTTAACTCCTGACTCTTCTAATGCGTATCAAGTTGAACAAATGATAGGTCCTGCGAGTGCTTGTTTACCCAATAGCATCCCTCCATCTGAAACTTGGATTTGTCAATGGAAGGGTGATCTTAAAAGTAACCATCTTCTAAATACGATGAATATTACATTTGAGTCAGGCATGATTGCTCATATAGTTGCTATTGATGCAAATGGGGATTATATTCATTAAGGTATATGAATAAGACACTAAAAAAATTAAGCATAATCCTTCTTTTGCTCTTTTTAAGCGCTTATTTAATCTTATTTTTTTTACCCAAACCTAAATTATTAGAAGGAAAAAGTTTCTCGAGAGCTGTCTATGACGCTCATCATCATTTATTAAGATTAACACTCAGCCAAGATGATAAATATCGATTATTTATTCCTTTAGCAAATATTTCACCGCAACTTATAGAATCAACATTACTACAAGAGGATCAATATTTCTATTGGCATTATGGAGTGAACCCCTGGGCAACTTTTAAAGCCATATGGCATACTTATGCTGTACAATCACGTAGGATTGGCGCTTCAACTATTACAATGCAAGTTGCTCGTTTACGTTATGGAATGAATTCCAAAAAGATAACAGGTAAATTGTGGCAAATCATCAGGGCAATACAAATTGAAATGCACTACAGTAAAGATCAAATTCTGGAAGCATATTTTAATTTGGCGCCTTATGGTGGTAATATTGAAGGAGTAGGGGCAGCAAGTTTGGTATATTTCGGTACCTCGGTAAATAAGATTAGTTTACCGCAAGCCTTGACTCTAAGTATTATCCCTCAAAATCCTGGTAAAAGAACGCCAGTCAATACTGATTTAAAAAAAATAAGAGATCAGCTATTTAGTCGATGGTTAAATAAACATCCAGAAGACAGAAGCAAAAAAGGAATGTTGCAATTGCCCTTGGTGATGCAGAATACTCATAGTCTTCCTTTTGCAACCCCTCATTTTGTTAATAAAGTATTACATGATGTGCCAGCGAAGCAACAAAACATTGATACAAGTATCGATTATCGTTCACAAATCATTATCGAAAAAATTACAAGACAGTACTTAGCCAGAAAAAAAAGAGTTGGAGTGCATAATGCGGCAGTTATGTTGGTAGATTCCCGAGATATGGGCATTAAGGCGATGTTAGGATCTGCTGATTTTTTTAATCGTGATATTAGTGGACAAATTAATGGAGTTGAAACTAAACGATCTCCAGGCTCTACGCTTAAGCCTTTTATTTATGGATTAGCATTAGATCAAGGTTTAATTCATCCCAATACCGTTTTAAAAGATGTACCGCATAGTTTTAATGGCTACAATCCAGAAAATTTTGATTATGATTTTATGGGACCAATTAAAGCTAAGGATGCTTTGGTTCTTAGTCGTAACATACCTGCTATATATCTTTCCAGCCAGTTGATACAACCCACATTACATCAATTGCTAGAAAAAGCACAAATCAGCCAACTTCGCTCGGAGTCCTATTATGGACTTTCTTTAAATTTAGGTGGTGTAGAGTTGAGCATGAAGGAGTTAGTTGGTTTATATGCCATGCTAGTTAATGAGGGAGTTTGGTATCCAATTAGCTCACTTAAAAACGAAGTAAAGCAAAAGGGAAGTCATTTGTTGAGTCCTGAAGCAAGTTATTTAATATTGGATATGTTACAAAATACTCCTCGTTTGGATGATAGAACTAGTGGATGGTCAAAACTGCCTGTAGCCTGGAAAACAGGGACTTCATCAGGCTATCGTGATGCGTGGACAGTAGGGGTGTTTGGTCCCTATATTTTAGCTGTATGGATAGGAAATTTTGATAATAAAGCTAATCCCGCATTTATTGGCAAAGAAATTGCTGCTCCATTATTTTTTGAATTGATAGATGCTTTAAAACATGAACGAGGACCTATTCTTGCTATTAACAAACATCCCGAACATATGAATCTAAAAAAGGTAGAAGTATGTAGCGCCTCTGGGATGTTACCCACTCGTTATTGTAAGGATACTGAGTGGAGCTGGTTTATCCCTGGAAAATCACCGATTAAAACAGATACGATTTATCGAGAAGTTGCTATTGATAGCAAAACAGGATTACGTACTTGTCATATTAATGAAAATACCCGTTTTGAAATTTTTGAATTTTGGCCTTCTGATTTACTGCATATTTTTAAGAAGGCGGGGATCCAAAGACATGTTCCTCCTTTTTTTGAAAATGATTGTATGCTTTATAGTGACAATGGAATTAATCCTCATATTACCTCACCTCAAAATCGTATTAGTTATATTATACGTGCTGATTCGTTACAAAATAATAGTATTCCCTTTACCGCAGTAACTGATGCTGGTATTGGCTTCGTATATTGGTTTGTGAATGAAACATTTGTCGCAAAAACCAAAGCGGGTGAATCTTTTTTATGGAAAGCAAAACCTGGAAAATTTATGGTTAGAGTAGTAGATGATCATGGATTATCTGACGCTAAAGATATTAATGTTCAATTGGATATAGCGTCCCCGACTTAGCTTTACTTTGTTGCCTCGTCTAAAACTAAGTGGGTGACGCTATAGATATTATCAGACAAAAGATTAATGACAATCGTTAATTAGACAAACCTTTAATATCTTCTACAATTTCATTGGGAGAAATGCTAATTTGTAATTTACTTTGGAATATTTTAAATCGATCAGTTTTTGCATAATTAATCTGGTTAAGATTATTCAGTGTTTCCAGTGCCTCTTTGACTGTCATGCGTTGAGTTGTGCTCGAGGTGACAAGCCCTATTATCAAATGCTTTAACGCTATTCCTTTGGGTGTCTTAAATACATCATGAGTAAAGTTGAGATCTTGGCCGCAGTTAAATTTGTCATTTTTAAAATCTTCACTGTAAATAGCCAAACAAGTATAAGCATATATATTTTTTCCTAATATAAACGCATGGACTCCATCAGATGTTACTTCTTCATCCATAAAAAATTCCGGAGGATTAAAACCTATCGTCGATACTAACTTACAGTAATCATTTCCAGGAATGATTTCGGACTTTGGGTAGTGTCCATTTTTTTTAGTGAAAAGAAAACTTTTTGTATCAGCAATACGAAGATTCCCATTTTTATCGAGTAACCAGTTAAATATTTTCCCATCAGGAAACATACATCCTGCATTTTGAATATGCAATAATATTTGAGCCATTTGTGTAAAAATATCGATGGCATGGTTCTGTATGCTTTCTATATTTTTATCATTAATACGCTCTCTTTGTTCTATTAAATTGCCATGCTCACAAAATTGAGTCACAATTATAGTTCTAGTAATAGGTTTCTTTTTATTAAAGTCGACATAGGTTACTTGTCTGTCTACCTCTATTGAAGTAAATCGCTCTTTTAATGCATCTTGCTCGCGTAAATACATTTCAATAGTTCTAGGTAAATTAAGGCGGTTTTCAATTTTTAAAACCCGGATATTCCCTTTATTATCGGTTATTTTATAATTTTTTGAGTTTTGGCCTCCTAAAAACTCAATACTATGAAGTTTCCAAAAAAGTGTATAATATATTGCCTCACTATGATTCTCCTTATCATAGAGTCGTGGTAGGTACCTGCTTGGATTGTTCTGTTGAAAAATATAAAGAAATTTACTGGCTTTTTTAGGATGCAAATTGGCAATCATTTCTGCCAAAATAGAAGGTTTTTTATTTTGGTCTAAAGGAGAGATTTGTAAATTTTCAAGTTGATATTTTATTTCCAGAAAAAGTAAGGAACTTGCTTTTCGGTAACCCGGAGATTCTTCAAACATCCTTTCTCCGAATTGATACTCCATTGTTTTGATGTGAGATTGGATTTGATTAATAATAGTTTTTCTTTGAAGATTATCTTGTTCATTATTGTATTTATCAATCAAACTATTTACATTCTTAATGAATAATTTTATTTCTTTTTTTGGCAATCGACCAGGATGAAATGGTTCGATTTTGTTCATTTCCCAATGGTTGTCAATTTCTAATTCAGTCTTTTCTTTCATTTTAATATACAATTGAGTAATAGCTTATACCAAAAGCGATTGCAGGTTCATAACAGCTAACCAACACTTCAAGTTAGTTGCATTTTATTTTTTAGTAGGGTTGTTTTGTGTAATGTATTGACTTAACATACATATTTGTGCAATCATTTAAAACAATTTGTTATTATAGCATACAACATCAAGTGAAAGTAAAAGTATTACATGAATAAATTTCTCATTTATCCACTAGTATTATTAATGCTTTATGCAAGCTTAATTTTTTATTTCTTTTATCCATTATCCCAGAATAGTAGATCACCTATTTTAACTAAAACGGAATATACGCATACATTAAGTTTTGAAAAAATCAAAGTAAAACTAGCTACAACAGTATGTTTTGCCAAAATTCTTTTTTTATCCCACGAGTATTTGTTTACTCATTTTAATCCAATTAAAATAAGTCAATTTATTAACTTATATGCTCCTTTTCCTCCAGATTTATTAGTTTATAAACCTCCAATATAAGTGATTTTTATTTATAAAAAGACTAAGTGCATTTCTAAGAACTAATTTTTTTGAAATTATATGCACATTAGATTTTACGCGATTTGCTAACTAGTTTACGTTCGATATAGTTGCAATCGCAAATAAATAGGAATTGTTATGAAACGATTAATCATTGTTTATATTTTTTTACTTATATCTAATACTTTTGCATGGTCTCATGGTGAATTAGGCAGTATTACATTTCCAACATCAACAACAAACCAAGTTGCGCAAAATTATTTTAAACAAGGGATATTGATGCTTCATAGTTTTGAATATGAAGAGTCCCGTAAACTTTTTAACCTTGCTATTTCTCATGACCCGGATTTTGTTATGGCTTATTGGGGATTGGCACAAACCTATAATCATCCTTTATGGAATGAACAAGATTTAACTGGCGCAAGAAATGCTTTAGCCCGTTTAGCATCAAATCAATCGCTTCGTAAGAAGAAAACCAAAACTCTTCGAGAGCGTATGTTTCTGAACGCTATTGAGGCTCTTTATGGAAAGGGCGATAAGATTTATCGTGATAAACAATATGTGCTTAAAATGCATGATCTTTATAATAGATATCCTAATGATAATGAAATAGCCATATTTTATGCCCTATCTTTATTAGGTGTTAGTGAGGGAGTGCGTAATGAATCCTATTATATGCAGGCCGCCGGGATTATTGAGGAGGTATTTGCCGAAAATCCAAAACATCCTGGAGCGTTGCATTATGCGATTCATAGCTTCGATGATCCGATTCATGCACCACTTGGATTACGAGCAGCTACTACTTACGCCAAAATTGCTCCGGATGCGTCTCACGCATTGCATATGCCTTCGCATATATTTTTTGCTCTTGGCATGTGGCCAAATGTCATTAAATCGAATAAAGCTGCATGGGAAGCTGGTTTTAAACACATTCAACAAAAAAATTTAAAGGCATCTGCTTATACGATACATGATTTACACGCACTGCAATGGCTAAGTTATGCGTACCTCCAAATAGCTAAACCTAAAAAAGCTTTAAAATCTCTTAACCAGTTACACGAAATTGCTCTTTCTACCAATTCGGCAATGAGTCGTTGGTATTATCTCAAAGCAAGGGCTGCTTTTTTATTAGAAATGCCAGGGTATACACTAGATATAATGAAGAATGATGATCTAGAGCTGTCTGTTCAGTCTGAAACACTTTTTGTGGAACAATTTCAAGCATTTAAGCTACAAAAACCTGTTTCCACTTTAGCTATTCAGGAACTGCATCAATTCTTAGAAGCAAATCGACATCGAATTAATAAAAATGATCATATAAGCTTCTTTACTAATGTAACTGAAACTAGTGTACTCGCAACAGAGATACTTGAGTTGGAATTAAAAGGATTACTTGCATGGCAGCAAGGAAACATAAATCAGGCCAAACATTGGTTGACTGCTGCTATTAAAAAAGAAAGCAAGATGAGTTTTAGTTACGGGCCACCATTTCCTGCTAAATCATCGTTTGAATTATATGGAGAATTGTTGTTATCTAAAAAGAAATATTTAAAAGCCAATTATTGGTTTTATCAATCTTTGAAGCGTAACCCACAAAAACATAGCTCTAAGATAGGTTTTAATGAAAGTAGTAGAGCGCTCAAAAAAAGGGGGCTACTACCTAAACAAATTCCGTTGTCATATTCGAATAAACTGATGATTAAAAAAACTAGGTAACTTTAGGGGCTGTTGACAATTCATCTTGAACTGCCTACTTCCCGCGCTTTATGCTCGGGATCCATAGCTATCAAGTGTCAATAATTCTATTCTGATACTGGATTCTGCGCATAAAGCGCAGAACGTAGGCTCTAGAAGCAATTGTCAACACACTCTAATTTATTGTAAATTAATCTGACAACTACTGTCCTGACAGCGAAAAGGACATGCCTAGATTTTTGTGGGTGGCATTTTGGTAGACTAAAGCGGCAACGCTTAAATCCTGAATAGCCAATCCCACGGATTTGAATACGGTGAGCTGGTTTTTATAATCAGTATTTTTTTGGTTTAACCAATGACCAATTTCAATAATCGAGTCTTGTTTTAATTGAAGCTCTTTAACAGCGCTGATGATTTCACCTGATTCGGCCAATACAGCTTCTAATTGATCGGCAATGACTACTGCATGACTTAGTACATCGTTACTAATTTCTCGCATGCTAGGCGAATGGGAGCCTATTGCATTAATGTGTGCATGGGGTTGGACATCTTCAAAATGAATAAGTGGCTCTGTGCTGTTGGTTGCAGTACAAATAATATCCGCGTCTCGAATGGCTAATGGAATGGACTCATAAACGTTAATGTCATATTGATTTTCAAGTTCAATTGCAAATTGCTGAGCATTTTTAATATTTCTTGACCACAATGATACATGTTGAATATCACGTACAGCAGCCACTGCTTCTAGCTGAGTTCTTGCTTGAGTTCCTGAGCCTATAATAGCTACATGACGTGCTGTATCTGTTGCAAAATAATTTGTGGCTAATCCAGAGACTGCCCCAGTTCTTAATGCTGTCAAAAAGCTTGCATCCATTAGTGCTTGAGGTTCACCGGTTTCTGCATTAAGCAGCATAATAAAACCGGTAATCGATGGTTTATTTTTCCCTAGATTATTAGGAAAAATA
>JACPOX010000188.1 GCA_016191305.1 Legionella longbeachae
TTGGCGAAAAATCGGTATAAAGTAACCCAAAAAGGTAAAAATGTGTTAAAGTATTCGCTTTGTGTTGTACCTACCTTTATTGTTAGTTTGTATCTATTCACATTGTTGAATCATGGTGAAAGGTTAAGTTAGTTTTTGATTTGATAGGAGTTGCTAATGGCAATTGTTGCGAAGCGCACTATAATGTCTTTATTTTCGGATGTTGATGATGTTTACAGCCATCAGGTTCGTATTGTTTTGGCGGAAAAAGGGGTTAATGTAGAAATTCTTGCTGCCAGGCAAGCGGAACCTAGTACTGATCTTTTATCAGTTAATCCTTATGGAACAGTTCCAACTTTGATCGACAGAGAGCTTGTGCTGTATGAGCCCCGTATTATTATGGAATACTTGGATGAACGTTTTCCTCACCCACCATTATTGCCAGTCTACCCTGTTGCTCGCGCAGAAACACGAAAAATGATGCATCGGATAGAGCATGATTGGTATTATTTAATGAATCATATTATTAGAGATGATAATGCCGAGGCAAGAACAAACTTGTTTGATAGTTTAACCAGTCTTGATCCTGTTTTTGCGGATAAACCTTATTTTTTAAGTGATGAGTTTTCTTTGTTGGACTGTGCATTAGCACCCTTATTGTGGCGTTTGCCTCGATTAGGTATAGATATTGCACCAGAGTTTAAAGGAATAATCGCTTACATGCAGCGCTTGTTTAAACGTGATTCGTTTCAAACAAGTTTGACTGATGTTGAGCGACAATTAAGAGTGGCATAAATATATGACTATGACATCAAATAAACCTTATTTAATTCGAGCAGCCTATGATTGGATAGTGGACAACGAATTGACACCGTATATTATTGTTAATGCGGCTTACTCAAGTGTACAAGTCCCACTAGAACATGTGAGCCATGAACGTATTGTGTTAAATATTTCTCCATCGGCAACTCGTGGTCTTTTATTAGAAAATGATCGAATTATATTTACTGCACGTTTTTCAGGAAAAACAGAGCAAATTTTTATTCCGCCAGGGGCTGTATTGGAAATTTATGCTAAGGAAAATGGTAGAGGTATTGCTTTTGCCGTTGAAGATGAAGAAGATCCACCTCCAGCATCTACTGGCGCATCTGCTTCTGATTCTGATAGCGCGTCTAAAGGCAAGCCATCACTTAAATTAGTGAAGTAGTAGTTGCCCGTTTCTTCGAAGCTAGGAGGCTAGGGCGGTCAACAGACCCTAGAAAAAATAATGTATTTTTTTATCGCCTCCTAAAGCGCCTTATCCAAAAGATCCCGAGATAAACACAGCTTTATGGATTTTATGGTTAAGGCGTAAGCCTAAAGAGAATAACGAATTTGGAGCACAGGGTCATCATGACAGAAAATGCCCTCTATCGTTGTGAACAAATTAGAGCTTGCGAACAACAAGCTATCTCTATCTATCACCTAGATGAAAAAGTACTCATGTCTCGAGCAGGGAAAGAGGCTTTTTTTCATATAACAAAACTCTATTCGCAAGTTCAGCATATTGCAGTGTATTGTGGTGCTGGAAATAATGCCGGTGATGGTTATGTTGTTGCGCGTTTAGCTCATGAACAAGGATTAACAGTAACCATCTACCAATGCAAGGCCTTGGCGGATTTGCCTACAGCAGCGCAACATGCAGCTTTAATGGCTATTGATGCCGGGGTTGAATGTCAGTCTGCTGATGAGCCATTGGATAGTGAAGTGGAATTAATTGTTGATGCACTTTTGGGAATAGGGTTAAATGGACCTGTATATGGAATTATTGCTTCAGCTATTAATCAGATTAATGAAAGCGGTCTCCCTGTTGTGGCTTTGGATGTCCCTTCAGGTCTCAATGCTGACACAGGGAAGGTCGAAAATCTTTGTGTCCACGCCAATACTACCTTGACTTTTATCGGAAATAAAACAGGAATATATACTGCAGATGGCCCAGATTATTGTGGTGAGGTCTATTGCTGTCCTTTACAAATGGATGCATGTGTTAGCAAACTAAAGACTGCGGCACATCTATTAAGCCCAAGAAGTTTAGCCTTACCTCTTTCTGTGCGTAAAAAAAACTCACACAAAGGAAATTATGGACAAGTTCTGGTTGTGGGTGGCGGCCCAGGAATGCCCGGAGCGATAAGTTTGGCTGCAAAAGCAGCAATGCGAACGGGAGCTGGAGCGGTCAGCGTTGCAACATGGCCTGATCATGCCAAGAGTGCATTATCATTAATTCCCGAAGCTATGGTGAGTGGTGTTAAAATAGCAAAAGATTTAATACCTCTTTTGGAAAAAGCTACTGTATGTATTATAGGTCCTGGATTGGGAGAAAGTGATTGGGCGCTTAGCTTGTTTTTAACAGCAATTACTTCCCAGTTACCCATGGTTATTGATGCTTCTGCATTAAGATTGTTAGCAGAACACCCTCAATCTGATGATAATTGGGTTTTAACGCCCCATCCAGGAGAAGCAGCAAGTTTGCTTTCTTGTTCCACTGAGCTAATTCAGGCGGATAGATACTTGGCGGCAGCAAATATTCAACAACAATATGGTGGTGTTGTGGTACTGAAAGGGGCTGGAACCGTGATTCAAACAGCTGAGAAAAATACTTTTGTCTGCCCTAGAGGTAACCCTGGTATGGCTAGTGCGGGGATGGGCGATGTGTTAAGCGGCATTATTGCTGGATTATATGCCCAAGGTTTTTCTTTATCTGATGCAGCGAAATGTGGTGTATGGGCTCATGCTGTTGCAGGAGACCACGTCGCAAAAAAATTGGGGGGTGCTGGATTATTAGCCAGTGATTTATTTCATGTTTTACCTCATGTGTTGAATTACTCTGAATGATAATAAATAACGAATGTAATACAGTAATCACTGTAAATTTACTTGATGAAAAGGCGAGTGAAGAGTTTGCTGCTCGCTTAGCTCTTTGTCTTAGTCCGTCTTTGATTATTGCCTTTAGTGGTGAACTTGGTGCGGGTAAAACAACCATAGTTCGTGCTATATTAAAATGTTTGGGTGTGCAATCTGCGATCAAAAGCCCTACTTTTTCACTGGTAGAAAGTTATACCTGTGATCATGTATCAATTCATCATTTTGATCTTTATAGAATTCATCATGAGGAAGAGTTGGAATACATGGGCTTTAGAGATTATTTTACTCAAGAAACTATTTGTTTCATTGAATGGGCTGAAAATGCAGGAAAAGCCTTGCCTAATATAGATATTCGTTTTAAGTTAAGTATTTTAGGGGCTGGACGTGAAATGCAAATTACAGCATTGAGCGCGGCTGGCAAAAAAATTTTAGCTCGCCTGGCAGGTAAAACATGATCTTTCGCTCATGGTGTTTTGTTGCAATGTTTTTGTGTTCCGTTGTAACTTTTGGTGCACAAGTTAAGTCAATCGCTTTAAAACAGAAAGGAAACCAAACTTCAGTTTATTTAACTATTAATGGGCCTTTTACGCATAAAATCTTTTCTTTGAGGCAACCTGAACGTGTTGTATTGGATTTAAAAGATACTCAGTTAGCCGTGGACTTAAATCAATTGGGTTTAATTAACCAGTTGGTGAAAAAAGTACGAAGCGGGTATTCGGATACAAAAACTTTGAGGTTAGTTTTTGAGGTCAATCAAAGAGTACAACTACGCTCATCTCCGTGGCAAACTAAAGGAACTAATACAGGAATAAAAATAGATTTATTGCATAATGGCACATTGCTTGCTCCAGTTTCGGCAAGTGTAACAAGAAAACCAGTTGCACCGTTTAAACAGCCAGTAAATGTAAGGGCAGCGGAACAGATAAAAAAACAGCCGATGAAAGCTATTTTGGCTCGTCATGCCCCCATTAAAGTGAATAGTAAACCCTCTAAATCATTAAGAGACGTTATTGTTGTCTTAGATGCGGGACATGGTGGAAAGGATCCTGGCGCAAAAGGACCACATAATAGCAGGGAAAAAGATGTAGTACTGGCAATTACTTTAAAGTTGAAGCAATTAATTGACAGACAGTCAGGTATGCACGCTGTTTTAACCCGTTCCGGAGATTATTATGTGGGTCTTAGACAGCGTATGGATATTGCTAGAAAATATAATGGTGATATCTTCGTTGCCATTCATGCTGATGCATTTAATAATCCTCATTCAAACGGAGCCTCAGTATTTGCCTTATCACAAAGAGGGGCAACAAGTGAAGCAGCACGCTGGATTGCTGAAAAGGAAAACTATTCTGAGTTAGGTGGAGTGAACTTAGGGGATTTGGATGACCACAATGGTGTGGTACGCTCTGTCTTAATTGACTTGTCACAAACGGCTACTATCAACTCCGGTTTGGAAATGGGAACGCGAGTTTTAAATCAACTCGGCAATTTTACCCGTTTACATAATAACAAAGTAGAACAAGCCCGTTTTGTAGTTTTAAAATCACCGGATATCCCTTCAATTTTGGTAGAAACAGGATTTATTTCCAATCCAGCAGAAGAACGGAATTTGACGAGCCATGCTTATCAAACTAGGCTCAGCCAAGCAATTTTTCAAGGTATTAAAAGTTATTTTTGGGAAAATCCTCCTCATGGATCGCGTATTGAAGCAATGACGGCCAATAGTATTCATTTGGTTCGTGCTGGGGAAAGCCTGCCTGCTATCGCTGCTCGTTATCATGTTTCAGTTGCCCGGTTGCGGTCGGTGAATTATTTGCATGGCTTCACCCGGCTTAAACCGGGTCAGCAATTGGTGATTCCTTCGGCATGGGCATAAGAATTCAGCAATTACCCCCGCTTATAGCCAATCAAATTGCTGCGGGAGAAGTCATAGAACGCCCAGCATCTGTGGTGAAAGAATTACTGGAAAATTCTTTAGATGCCGGGGCCGATGTTATTTCTGTCGAAGTGAGTTATGGTGGTTTGAATCAAATTAAAATCAGTGATAATGGCACTGGTATTTGGGCTGAAGATTTACCTCTAGCTATCGCGGCGCATGCTACCAGTAAAATCAACACACTTGATGATTTATATTCAATTGAGAGTATGGGTTTTCGAGGCGAAGCATTGGCTAGTATTGCTTCTGTAGCTAAGGTCACTCTCAGTTCTAAACCTGCGCAACAAAAAACAGCTATGATGTTGCGGGTACATGGTACAGAAATAAACATTTCTCCTTGTGCACGTACTCTTGGAACGACAATCGATGTCATCGATTTATTTTTTAATGCACCGGTAAGAAAACGTTTTTTAAAAAGTGAAAAATTAGAATTTCAAGCCATAGAAGCAGTAGTTAAGCGTTTCGCTTTAAGTGCCCCAGGAATTACTTTAACGTTAAAACATAATGAAAAACAGATCTTATCTCTGCCTGCGGCTACGAGTGAACAAGCTCGTTTAAAACGTATGACGCGCATATTTGGCAGTGCTTTTGTAAAAGAAGCAATTTATCTAGATATAGAACAGGGTGGGTTGAAGTTATGTGGTTGGATAAGTAATATTAATTTTCAACGCAGTCAGAATGATCGTTTGTGGGTTTATATTAATCAACGGATGGTTAAAGACAAGCTAATTAACCAGGCATTGAAGCAAGCTTATGAAGGGTTACTACTACCTGGGCGTTTTCCTGCTTGTGTGTTGTATTTCACGATGAATCACTCAGAAGTAGATGTGAATGTACATCCTACCAAGCATGAGGTACGTTTTCAACAACCTCGGTTGGTGTTTGATTTTTTTACCTCGCAGTTGGCCGCAGCACTCCAGTCTGTGAGTACTGAAAATAAAACAATAATTCATTCATTATTTACTCAACAAAATAGAGAATATTCACAAACTGTTTATGAGCCTCATCCCCAAATCACAGTTTCAGATAGCTCTATTAATAGATCTATTAACCGTATTGCTACGGAGACATCATGGGTCATTTTAAATCCTCGATACATCTTGGCTTTCTTAAATCAGCAACCTTACATTGTTGATCTTAAGGTTTTGCAAGAATATAGTATGCGGCAACAATGGTCGCAATTGGATTTTCCTCTAACAAGCAGACCATTATTGGTGCCAATTCATTATTCTTTTCCCCAAAAACTGAAAATGTGCACAACTGAGTTAAGTACCTATTTAGGTCAATTAGGAATGACTCTTAAATGGGTAGGTGAACATGAAGTGCTTATTCGGAGTATACCGCTTTGTATGCCCTATTTAGATTTACGTTTGTTTTTGGATACTGTTGCCGAGTTGGAATTATTAGAACAGGATCAATTAATTGAATTAATGAACCAATCCCAAGTTTTTGATCCTAGATTATTAAGTCTCGAGGAAAAAATGGAATTAAATGAGCTGTTGCTCAAAATGTTTGAAGGAGCAGATAAAAAACTTGGGTTATTTAAAGCGTTAACAAGTGAAGAGTGTAGGAATTTATTGAATGCATAAGTTAGTTTTTTGTTTGATGGGACCTACTGCTTCAGGAAAAACAGCCTTAGCTGTTGAATTGCTACGGTATTATCCGTTTGAAATCATTAGTGTCGATTCGGCAATGATTTATCGAGAGATGAATATTGGAACAGCTAAGCCTACAGAACAGGAATTACAAATCGCTCCTCACTATTTAATTGACATTAAAGACCCTATTGAGTCTTATTCTGCAGCTCAATTTTGTACTGATACCTTGTCCTTATGTGATTCGATTATAAAGCGAGGCAAGATCCCTTTGCTCGTAGGTGGAACAATGATGTACTTTAACGCACTTCAAAAAGGCTTATCTGTTTTACCCGAGGCTAACCCAGTTTTACGTCAGCAGCTGGAAAATGAGGCAGCGATACAAGGTTGGGAGTTTTTACATCAAAAACTAATGCAAGTTGATCCCAAAGCTGCAACTCGTATTCATGCGCATGATACTCAACGAATTCAACGCGCTTTAGAAGTATATTATTTGACTGGAAAAACTTTATCAGCTTTGCTAGAGGAACAAAAACAAAGTCATGATCTTTTTTTTGCGAATTTTATTCTTTTTCCAGAGCAAAGATCCTGGTTGCACGAACGTATAGCTCAACGTTTTGATCACATGTTAACTGAAGGTTTTATAGAAGAAGTAAAACAGTTGCAGGAAAAATGGCCTTTATCGATGAATTTACCTGCGATGCGTTGTGTTGGATATCGTCAGGTACTTGAATATCTTCATGGAGATTATGATTATACAATCATGCGCGATAAAGGAATTGCTGCGACTCGGCAATTGGCCAAACGGCAATTGACTTGGCTTAGGCATTGGGATGATGCTTTATATTATGATCCACAACATGTAGGTTTTCGTGATGAGATTATAGCGAAAACAAGGGAAATATTAGATAATCTTAAATCTTAGCAAAAACATGCCTTAAAGGAACATTATGATAGAAACTAAAAAAGAACCATCGAGTACAAAAAAAAATTATGTAGTTCATCGAGATGAATTACCTTTAAGTTGCCCTACAAAAGATATGGAGCTCTGGAATGCGCACCCTAAGGTGTATTTACCCATAGAAAAAACAGGAGTGGAAGTTTGTCCTTATTGTGGTTCGAGATTCGTTTTGCAGAATGATTAATTCTATTTGTATTGTAAGGTTATCTGCTTTAGGCGATGTTCTTATGGCTGTGCCCCTCCTTAGAACCTTACAAGCTAATTTACCGCAAGCCAAAATAACCTGGATCATTTCCAAACCCGCTTTTGATTTGGTGGAAGGAATGGACGGAGTTGAATTTATTTTAATTAATAAACCCAATAGTATTAGAGATTATTGGCGTTTTAAAAAGCGAATGAATGGTCGAACTTTTGATGTACTATTAGCACCACAAGCTAGTCTCAGAACCAACTTACTTTATCCCTTAATTCGCGCCAAACGTAAAATTGGCTATGATAAACATAGGGCTAATGATGCCCATGGTTTATTTGTTCATGAGCGAATAACTCCAGGTCTGGAGCATACTTTGGATGGCTTTTTGAAGTTTGCTCAAGCATTGGGAATAAAGAATCAAGTTATTCGCTGGGATTTACCTATTTCTGCTGCCGATTATGCATGGGCAGAACATTATTTGCCCTCAAAAGGTCTTATCTTAGTGATTAATCCCGCTGCGAGTAAGCCCGAACGCAGTTGGCCTGTTGCACGATATATCGAAGTTTTGCAACTAGCTCTTAAAAGATGGAACGTTCAAGTGATTATAACTGGGGGACCAAGTGATTTTGATAAGTACTTGGCTGAGGAAATTCTCAAAGTAATTCCCGCGATTAACCTTGTAGGTAAAACCAAACCCAAACAGTTATTAGCCTTAATCAGTAAAGCAAA
>JACPOX010000189.1 GCA_016191305.1 Legionella longbeachae
TAGGATCATCAACGAACAATGCCTATATGGCTCAACAAATCAAAGGAGTTACCGATTTAATTACTAAAGGGAATACGATTTCAGCGGCTATAGATAAAACGCATCTTTTTCCTCCTTTAATTATTCAGATGATCGTATTAGGTGAAGAAAGTGGTACTATTGATCATCTCCTTGATGAAGTGGCAGATTATTATCAACGTGAGATTGACTATGATATTGTTCGATTAAGTGACACAATTGAGCCTATATTGCTGGTTATTATTGGCGGTATGGTATTAACTCTTGCATTGGGAGTGTTTTTACCCACATGGAATTTGGCTTCTTTGATAAAACAACAATAGAGAGCTCTAATGAAAATCCTAATGGCTCGTAAATCTATTACAAGCCGCAACTACTCTGATTTACAAGGTTATTTGATTCAAAACCTACTCAATATATAGTTCTTAAGCTATACTTTCAAAAAGGAGCGTGTTATTTGTAAGATAAATTCTTTCAGTGTAAACAATGTCCTTCTAACATATAGAGTTTATACTTATGAATAAATTATAGGGATATTATATTATTTAAGGAAATCGAAATGAATAAGCAAAAAGGTTTCACTCTAATTGAGTTGGTTGTTGTGATGGTGATATTAGGAATTTTAGCAGCTTATGCGATCCCCAAATTTTATGATTTCAGCTCACAAGCTAACATCGCTGATCTAAATGGGTTAGCAGGAGCTTTAAATTCAGCTAATGTAACTGCTCATGGTGCCGCTTTAGCTACAGGTCAAACTGGAGCTACTGGTTCAATATCTATGGAAGGCAGTACGGTTGCCTTGGTTTTTGGCTATCCATCTGCGGCGGGTATTGTGAATGCAGTAAGTGTTTCAAGTGCTTTCGCAGCTTCTACGTCAGGGTCTGCTACAACTTATACACTTAAAACGAACTGCACGGTAGTCTATACACAAGCAACTAGTGCTTCAGCTCCACCAACTATAGCGACAACTACTAGTGGATGCTAGTGTTTTATTCGGCAACAGTAGCATACGAACAAATGAGTAAGTGTTTACGGGTATGTTATTTTTTAATTAAATAAAAAAACGTTCGTCATTGCGAACGAAGTGAAGAAATCCAGTACAGATTTTTAACGAAGCGTCGTACTGGATATGCTTCGCCAAAGCTCGCAAAGACGGAATTTACATATCCCGTGAATTCTTACGCTAATGATTAGGGATATTATCAAGGATATTCCAATGAACATGCAAAAAGGTTTTACTTTAATTGAGTTGGTTGTTGTGATGGTCATATTAGGGATTTTAGCAGCATTTGCGATACCTAAATTTTATGATTTCAGCTCACAAGCCAACATCGCTAATCTGAATGGCTTGGCTGGTGCTCTAAACTCTGCTAATGTAACTGCTCATGGTGCTGCTTTAGCTACAGGTCAAACTGGAGCTACTGGTTCAATATCTATGGAAGGCAGTAATGTTGCCTTAGTTTTTGGTTATCCATCTGCGGCAGGTATTGCGAATGCAGTAACTGTATCAAGTGCTTACGCCTCATCTACTTCGGGTTCTACGAGAACTTACACACTCAAGACGAATTGCACAGTAGTCTATACTCAAGCAGCCAATGCTACAACTCCACCTACTGTAACAATAACTACTAGTGGATGTTAATGTTTAAAGGAATAGTATGTCAGTTTATGAAACTATTTTAAGTAAGCAAGAAAAAAAATGGGTCAGAGAAAGAAGGATTACAAGGTTAACGGACAATAAAGAAGTGCAAATATATCCAATGGGTGCAGAACGGTATTTATCATCTGCTCTATTTAAAAATAAAAAAGAACGCTATAACCTTAGACCTGAAATAGAAGGAAAACATGTCTTAATTATCCCGGCTTATGGAAATAGTGGTTTTTTATTTGCACAAGCAGGAGCAAAATCAATTACTGCATATGATAAAGATCCGGTAACAATTGCTTGGCTGAAATCGTTTAAAAAATATTACAATTACCGTGAATATCATGATAATGGAAAGCCATATCCTTCGATTGGTGAACTGTTAACCGCACTTACCCATTGGTATCCTCCTTTAATTACTTTACCCTACAAGAAATTGATACATCCTATATCATGGATACTCCATCCCAATTCATTAAGACGAAATTACATTCATTATATGGTATCCCTTGTTCAAAATGCGATTCAATCTAAAAACCAAACATATTTTGAGCTGGACAAAAATATTCAATTTCATGTCGGCACAGTTGATCAAATTAAAATGACTAATGAAAAGCAAGAGTTTGATACCGCATTTGTCCCCTATCTTTTGGGAGTTGAAAACGGGGTAGAAGAGGCAAAAGATATAGCGTGTTTTATAGCACAATTGATAAACATTGTTCCAAGTGGGCATATATTGGTAACGCCTTCACAAGAGCAAAAGGAATTTTATTTATTTGGTAAGCGTTACTTTATAACCACAAGATATTCTAATATCAAGGATATTCCAGGGGTAGGGTCTTACTTTATCAATGAGGATAATTTATGGTTCCATACTCAAGGGCTTGCAGTGTTGGGTTCGTCGTAAGTTGCATAGTGTCCTTCACCTGAAATGAACTAACACGTCGTCTTAGACTAAGGGATGGATTCCGTAGTAAAATACCAATACTAATTGGGTTAATTTAACGCAAAAGGTGTATTTTAAGCTACTAAATGTATAAAATTGTCTTGGGTTCCTAATGAAAGAACGTCATGATATAAAATTTAATGTAAATATTGAATTTAGTGAAGATTTATTTTTTAATTTTTGTATCGAGCTGTTTAAAAATCAACATAATATAAAAACACTCCTGTCTAAATTATCCGTTCACGATAACTTTCATGAAATGATGTACGATAAGCGCATTATTCTGTGTCAAAAAATTAGTAATCGAATAGAAACCCAACAAAAAGAATTGGAAAAACAAAATTTAAAAAAAGCAATGACAGTCCAAAATAATGCTGAAACATATGAAAAAAAGATAAAAATTCTAAAAACTTCTTTAGCTTATATATTAGGTCTAATTAATAAAACTTCATTATCCGAATTTATTCAACAACATATTACAGACAAAAATGTATATCAAAGTAAAACAAAAGATTTTCTTGAAGCGGTGAAACAATTTGATGATTGTTCATCATATAAGCAAAATTTTCTCTTGGGAGAGTTATCAAAACAAATTGTTTTATTTGAAAACTCTCTTTACTCGGATTTAATGGAAACTTTAGAAGACCGCGTTATCCGCGCTAAGAAGCAATATGATCATAAACCTAAAAATATACTGAATGATATTTCAAAAAAATTTTTATGTTATGCTTTAAATATAAAAAATGATGAACATTTTGAAAGAAATCTAACTACAAATATTGAAAATATTTATAAACAACCACTGTCTTACCTTAAGAAAAAAGACAAAAAATCTTTTAAACTTCGGTTCCTTCATATAGAAAATAGTGTTTGTTATTTAAAAGAAGAATATCAAATTGGAGTCAAAGAGTTTGCAAAAAAATACAAAATTACCCCCTTTAGGCCATATTTAATCCAGTGTGTAGATGGATATTGTATTCTAGGGGAAAAAGAAAAAATTTTTCAAATTACCCAATTACAAAATATCCAAAAATTAGTTTTATTGTTCAATAAATATAAAACTCAAGGATATGTAATTTTGCAAGAGACCGATCCTATTAATCAAATATTACTTTCTTCTGATTCTGAGAGTTACAATTTATATATAAAAAAAGCTAAAGGAAATACAAAAGATATACTTTTGAATGCTCCTTGGGACCTAGATACTGTGAGTACTACAAATAAAAATAAACCTAAATTTCCCATACTGTATAAATGTGAAGATGGTTATTTATTAATTAAAAAAACTCTTTTTGGTCATCCTGAATATATTATTTTTCAAGCAAATAAATTGGCTGATTTTTTCAATAAACAGCTTAGTTCAGATCAGTACTCAGTCATCCATATGACAGAATATAAACCAGAGTTTCAGCTATTAAAGCAATATTACTTACGACCACCGGCTCATAAAATAAAAAATATTGTTGAAAAACAACATTTACTTGAAGTTAATGAAAAGAGTCGATTCGAAGATAAAATCTTGAATGTTGTTTATTTTACAGATAAAGACCGTGCAAAATTTCAAATCATTACACATGATGGTTTATTCAAACAAAATGCAAAGAATTTTAGCACGACAAATATGTGTTCTCATTTTAAAAAAAACTTTGCTTCATTCACATTAAATAAACAAGGCGAGTTATCTTTGTTTAGTCATCTTTCAGGTGAAAAAGATAAGCAAGATAAAGTAATAAGTCATTCTTCTATGAATGCAGGTAAAAAAGTTATTTTTACCGGAGAAATCCAAATAGAGAATGGAGTACTTTTAGCAATCACAACTTATAGCGGACATTATCGACCCTCCTTATATAATATCTATCGCTTACTTGAACATTTTGTTAACCTTGGCATTGACATTTCAAAAACTAAAATTCTGACAAGTCACCCGATTAATCAAGGTTCTAAAAATATTGTTTGGGTAGAGGAAAAGTTGACTCATGCAAATTGTTTACTTCATCTGAATCTCAATTATGAAACACCTGCTATCAGTATCCTTTTAAATAATATAACAAATTTAATCAAAAATCATATTTACCATACGACAAAGAGCTTATCAATTGAATTAAAGAATTTAAAATCTCATTTTTTTTATGAAGATTTAAATATGTTATTGCAATTTTTAAATTTTAACTATCAAAAAAATAATGGGGATATTCCTACTTTGAATCAAGTTCATAAAAGGCTAAATAACTTCTTTGAAATTAATTTTAATAATTATATTCCACAAAAAAATGACTCGATAAATACCTTCTATATGACATTACAAGAAATGATTCAAAAAACAGATTATTTAATCAATAAATTAAATGATTATCAAAAACAACTTAATTTATATGTACCAGAATCAATAGAAGATTTGGAAGATGAACATTTATCAAATTTCGAAATAAAAACAGGAATGAAAAACCTACATTAATCCTTTTCAGCTGATCATTTAACCCATAATTGCAATCAAGAGTAAGCCTATAGCAATGAATCCAATTAAGGCAAGGCATGAGTTGCCACCAGGTACTAAGTGGCTTTTATTGGCCAGAAGACATGTTTTTCGGCCTTTCCAAGCCATAATGGCAGGTAACAGTAATAATAAAATGACACAACATATACCCGCATAATTTAATGCATGCAGATAAATTCCTGGATGAAACAACACTACTGCAAGTGGAGGAAGGAAAGTTAGAGCTAAAATGTATTTTCCTTGGTTACCGGATTTTTTAAATTTCAATCCGTCAGCAAGAAAATCAAATAATCCTAAGGAAACTCCTAGGAAAGCTGTGAGCATGCATATTGAAGTGAAAAACCCGAAAAATCCACTAATCCATGAACTCTGTACTGATTGACTTAAAGCCTCAGTTAATCCGCTAGTCGCATGTTCTGAACTCATTAATGCAATTAAGCCATTTTCTCCCTCACGTGACACAACGCCCATAATCACGGCATCCCAAATAATGTAGCAGCCAAGAGGAATAAGTGAACCAAAGAGAATAACGCGCCTTAAACTGCGTATATCATCTCCAAAATAATCTCTTAAACTGGGTATTATACTTGCATAGCCAAAAGAGGTAATTAAAATCATTAAGGTACCGGTAAATGCACGTGCTGAACCCCCGGTTAACTCCATAGTGGAGGCATGAGGGCTAATGATTACAACTAGTAAAACATAAATACCTAATTTACCAAACATTAAACCACGGTTGACATAATCTACAGAGCGTATTCCCTTATAAACGATTAAGCTGAATAAAAGAGTAAATAATATTGCTGTAACGCTATTGGGAAGATTAATGCTCATTTTATGCAATAAGTCATTAAATACATCACTACCACCGGAAATATAAGCTGAGAGTAAGGTGTAAAGTAAAAAGAGGTAAGTGATCCAAGCAATTATTTGACCTGGTATCCCTAATGTAGATTTAGCCATGGAAATCATATTACTACCTGCTGGCAGGCGTAAATTGACCTCCAATATTAATAGAGCACCTGCGGTCATGATCAGCCAGCAAAAGAAAAGAAAGAAAATTGAATTACTAAATCCTACTTCAGCAGTGGAGACGGGTAGTGCAAGCATTCCTCCGCCTATTGACGTACCTACTATAAGTAATACTCCGCCTATTAGTTTTGAATTGATCATGTAATATAATCCAATATAGATCAAATATAATTCAATATGATAAATTATTATTCAGTTTAAGTCAATCTAATTCCAGGCCTTAGGCATGAATAGAGCGTAAAATCTACGTTCCGCGGTTTATCCTCGGAATCCAGTGATCTGGCCAGATTTCCGGATCCTGAGAACATATCTCGGGACGTTGACATAGTTTCGTAGGTTGGGCCCCTGGCCCAACAAAAGACTAACCATTGGGCTGGTATCGAGCCAGAGGCTCAACCTACATTTTAAAACCAGATTTACTTCAAGCTAACAATAACCCCAAAAATTCATGCACCAAAAGTGCAAGCGATATAGCAATTACAATAATTGGGGTACATTTACCCCCTGGTACTGTATAAACAGACTTATAATTTTTCCTGCCAAAATAACACATAAGTGCAGGTAAAAACAGTAGCAAAATGATACAAAAAATACCTGCATATCCCAATGCATGAATGTAAATACCTGGATAATAAATAACTATTAGTAAAGGAGGAACAAAAGTTAGCAAAAATAATCCAACACCATGGCTCCCTTGATCACGTAATTTTAAGCCATCCGCAAGAAAACTATACAAACATAAGGAGACACCTAAGAATGCAGTTAACATGCAAATGGAGGTAAAGAAATTAAATAAAGCGCTAATCGTTGTATTTTGCACCTTAGATGATAACAAATTGGCTAGTGCACTGGTGGTGTGTGGATTGTTCATTAGGCTTTCTAGGTTTTGACTTCCTTCGGAAGGAAGAGCACCCATAATCACCGCATCCCAAGCCAAATAACAAAATAAAGGAATTAATGAGCCAATAAAAATGACTTTTTTCAGTTGTTTGATGTCATCATCAAAATAGTCCCGAAGATTTGGAACAATGATGGCAAATCCAAAGGAGGTAATTAAAATCATAAGGGTACCGCTAATATAGCGGAGATTACCATGACGAAGATGATCCAGTTCAATATTAGGCGCAATCAACACTATCAATAAGCAATAAACAGCCAGCTTGCCTAACATAAGTCCACGATTAACATAATCAACAGAACGAATTCCTGCATAAACAACCAAGCCAAAAATCAGAGTAAACAGTGAGCTTGCTTGCCAATCATTTAGATGAAATCCAATTTTAAAAAGCAGACCGTTTAGTACGTCTGCCCCTCCCGAAATATAGGCAGATAGTAATGTGTAGAGTAAAAAAAGATAGCTTATCCAAGCAATAAGTAAACCAGAGTTTCCGAGAGTAGCTTGTGCCATAGAGACCATATGCTTTCCTCTAGGTAAATAAAGATTAGCCTCAAGGATGAAAAATGCTCCTAGGGTCATAAATACCCAACATATGAACAAAAAAAAGGAAGATTGCCAAAAGCCAGTAGCGGCATTGGCAACAGGTAGGGCAAGCATGCCTCCACCTATTGAAGTCCCAACAATTAAAAGAATTCCACCGATAAATCTTGAATGCATTAATATCTCTTATTTCGTTGCATAAACTGCAGATGGAAGAACAGGAACGCGACAATTAGCACAAATCTTTTTTCCATAGTTATTGAACCATTGAATTTCAATACGTCTATTAAATGCACTTCCATGAATTAGTTTATTGTCACCAACATCATTTTTATCACCATATCCTTCAGCTTTTAATAGCTGTGCTGGAATGTTATGAGCCCATAAAAAAGTAAGCATGGTTTCTGCTTGGGCTTGGGACATTCTTTTTTTATGGCGAGCTGTGCCTACGTTATCAGTAAAACCCGCGACATAAATAGGACTTAGTGGATAAAATTTTAATAATCTTACAATATTATTCAAACCGGGAAAGCAAATTTCATTGAGACGTGGACTTTCAAACATAAAATACTTATCCACAGGTACAATTAAGGTCATGGTGTCACCATATTGCACAAACTCAATGTTTTCTTTATTTAATTCTTTTATAATACTGCGTCTACCACTTTTATTCATGCCAACAATGGTACCCACTGTGCCTCCAACTACAGTACCAGTTAGTGCGCCGGCTACGGTTCCAGTAGCAGCAGCACCAACTATAGTTCCAACAGCTGCTCCGCTAGCTATTCTTTTGGGTAGAGGATGTACTGGCTTAAAATTGTTATATGGAGGATGAAAACAACTACTCAGAAAGCATGAAATTAAACCACAAAAAAAGATGTGTGTCTTAGCTAATTTGAGTGACATGTTCACTCCCTGGTTCAGTGATTTTATCATTATTAAACATCTGAACAAATTTGGCAATTGTAACTTCGCAATAAACTACTCTAACTAAATCATGTGAATTTTCTTATGGCCTGGGTTAGGTGGAATTTTGACCTGGGTCCGTTGTCATTATGCTAAAGATTTTGTAGGTTGGGCCCCTGGCCCAACAAAGTGTTATGCTAGGCTGGTGTTCATGTTGGACGGGGCCCAACCTACAACTGGTTAAACGGAACTTTACTCAGTTTACAAGTATTACTTAACTAAAAGTAGCTCATATACAAGTTCGTCTTCATGATCTGAATAGTTCTCTTTACATACTGGATTAAAAAATGAAACGAGACTTGCTTCATTAGTATATTCAGCGCTATGGCGATTCAAAGATTTGAATTCTGAAAAACACTTGAGGCCTTTATATGCTGCAGCAAGCATTGCTCCACCTATAGTTATTGCTACAGCAACACCTAAGAGAGGCTGAACAATCAACAAGGGTAAGGCTATTCCTAAGATACCAGTATAAAGTGAAAATGTGGTGGCTTTCCAGAAAATCAATTCGCATGCTTTGGCAAGATTATAAAACACAGTATTCATTTTTCTGGATTGAATAGAATTTTCTATCTGTTTTAATGCAAGTTCAGATGAAAGTTCTCCCTTTTTTACTTTTTCTAACTGTTCAATAAAGAGTTCATAGCTTTTTGCAATTGCGTCTATGGTTTTTGCAGTAGTTGCTTTGGTATAAGAAAGGTTATAATAGGTCTCTATAGCTTTTATTTTTTGTCTAATTAGTTCATTAATTTCATTATCAGTAAATAAAGCATGTAATTTCAGGTCACAAACTTTTAAACGTTCTTCTAATTTTGTGTGATTATAAGGCATGATTCATCTCTTTATTATAATTTTTTAGGGAAAACGAGATTAAAACCATCATCTTATAACATATTTTAAATGATAATTCCTAGGTTCACTGGCATTAAGATTAGGAAATGCGATTAAATGTAGGTTGGGCCCTTGGCCCAACAGAATACCAGCCTAACGTAGCCCTTTGTTGGGCCAGGGGCCAAATCTACAATACAACCCTACTCATCTGCCTGAAAACGACATAAATTCTGATAGTCGCATTGCTGACAAACCGATAATTGGGCGGGTTTTGGTGGGCAGTAACCTTGTTGAAATTCACTACTTAAAGCAGATAACTGCTGATGCCAGGTGTTTCTACATTCAACCCATGTGTCTCCTTTTTTTAAAGACGACATACCATTAATTCCTAGCTTTTCTTCACTAAGGCCAGCACAACTTATTTTGCCTGCCTTCAATTGCATGAACAAAAGTGTATTAATATCCTCATCTAGGAGTGCATAAAAGAGTAATTGTGATTCTTTGGGTCTATCCTCGTTCCAAGGTTTACTTGAGGGGAGGCTGCTTTTATAATCTATAACCCATTTTTTATCGGCAACTTGATCTAAACGATCAACCCGCACTTGAAAATCAAGACCTGATAAGCTAA
>JACPOX010000315.1 GCA_016191305.1 Legionella longbeachae
GAATTCAATGCAGGAGCATTGCTTGGATAAAGAGAAGCAGTAGACGCAGAAGAACCTTGCGAATTTGAGTTATTATTCGCAAGACTAGAAGCAGGGTTAGTACTGTCTAATGCAGGTCGAGTAATTGTTCCCATGGTTGTTCCAACATTACCACTGAAATTTGCTTGAGCAATTCCAGCAAGAATGGGTACTAAATCTTCTGCCCTGAGATAATTAAGATATACAACTTGAGTATTGCTGTTGACGCCCTCAGAACTTTTTTTGTCCAATTTTAATATCAACATTCTGAGGCGTATTCTGTCTGTTTTAGAACCACTGATTAAAATAGTATTAGAGCGATCATCCGCGGCAATATTTAGTTGTGTGCGAGAACCACCCATGTTGGGTTGGCTTTTAACAAGATCTTTTAATGTTGCTGTAATGTCCATAGCGAGAGAATGATTTAAATGGACCATGTCAATTCCATTTGCTGAGGAATTATCTACTTGTTTGATGATGTCAGCAAGACTACGAATATTATTAGCACGTCCCGATAATATAAGCATGTTAGATGGTGCATAAGCAGAGACACTACTCCATTGTGGCATTAAGGGGCGTAAAACAGGTACTAATTGTTCTGCGGGAACATAGTGAACTGGCACTACAGCCACCAACATATCATCTCCTTTAGGTGGATGTTTTATTTCGTTAAGGAGATCAGGAGATTGCGTTTTTGCATCGATGTTAGGGATAATTTTAATAATTTCTCCACTAGGTATTGCGGCATAACCAGAAACTTGTAATACAGAAAGAAAAACTTGATAAAGTTCAGTATTGTTCATCGGTGTTGAGGATACAATGGAGATTTTCCCTTGTACCCTGGGATCAATGACAAAATTTTTACCTGTAACACGTGATACTTCGCCAATTACAGCTCGAATATCTGCATTTCTTAAATTCCATAAGTTAGTATTCTGAGGCATCATTGGCTCTTGATCACTGGTATCTGTAGATTGCGTTTTAAGAGTTAAAGAAGGCTTTAGAATATCTTTTTGTGGATCTAATTTAGAACCAATTTTATGAGATAATTTTTCCTGCAAGGTTCGGGCAGTTGGATAATCGCTAATGGGACCAATTTGTACCAGATAAAGACGTTTATCGGATAGATTTTTAATTTGTATCGGTTCACTCACTAATGGGGTTAATTCTTTTTGGCGCAGCTTAGCATCTTTTTCTAAATTAAATGCTCCTGCTTGTAGGAAAAAAATAGTATTTCCATTCTTCGTTGTTGTGGAAATATTAATGTCATTTGCATGGCTTAATGCAGAGCAAATAAATGTTAATAATAAAATAACTATCGAGCGCATTGAAAAACCACATAACCTTAAGTAAATAACATAATAACTAAATTTAACAACTTACAATAGCTTTTTTAGAGAGTAAGCGGAGGTATTTTAAAGCTGATTTGAACTATGCTTTAAAATACCTCATGATCATCTAGACAGGGTGGCGCTCACAACTATTAAGCTAAGGATTTTGTAGGTTGGGCTCCTGGCCCAACAAAGGGCTATAATGTTAGGCGGGTATTCATGTTGGGCCAGGGGCCCAACCTACTTTTTAAAGCCTCTTTTCTATACTTCATGGCAGTGAGGTGACACTATATCAATCTAGAGATAACAATTCTTTTAGTTATGCGAAGGGAAGTTGTGGTTTGTGTGAGAATGGGTGCGATGATGCTGTGTTTTTTTCGTGGGTGTAAAAAATACATTAATATTTGAATGAATTGGTGGATTTTTTACCACTATTGTGCTGTGTTTTGGAACCGGATTGCTTACAACTAGGGTATTGGGGGGTGGATTTGAGTTTGTTACCACTACAGTAGCAGTGTTCTGATTCATTGATGGGTGTAAATGTAAATGAGGGTTTTCTTGTCCAGTTGTTTTTTTCATAACTTATCCTTATTAAAAAAATTACATTTTACTCGATAGAGGACTTTCACACTATAACAATTAGAACAAATAAATTAAACTTTAGATTCCAGTGGAAAAGAGATAGTCCTTGTGCGGTACATTTGGAGAGCAAAAATATCATACAACTCTGCTAGGCTCGTTAATCTTAAGGTCCTACAATAAAGGAGATAATATTATCAAAGGGATGTTAATATGGACAAAGACACTGTACAACAATTGGAATAAAGATAGGGTTGCAAGCCGAGCAGCAGCACTGGCTTATTATACTATATTTTCTTTAGCGCCCATTTTATTAATTTCAATTTCTCTCGCTGGAACTTTTTTTGGTGAAGAGGAGGCGAAAGGACAATTGTTAGCTCAAATAAGTAGCTTGTTAGGCACTGAGATTGCCTTTCAAATTCAAGGAATAATTAATAATGCACATCCCCCAGCTTCCGCTTTATTTACACGGATAATAAGTATTTTCATTTTAATATTTAGTTCCTCAGGAGTTTTTAGCGAAATTCAAGAAGGATTAAATACTATTTGGAGAGTAAAATCTGATCCTAAACAAGGATGGTTTCATCTTATTAAAAGAAGATTTTTATCTTTTGCTATGGTTTTAGTTTTTGCTTTCTTATTATTAGTTTCTTTAATCATAAGTGCTTTCTTAACATTCTTGAGTAGCCACATAAATTATTTTCAAGGAAACAATATTTTAATAGAATTATTCATGAGTGATATAATTTCATTTTTCATTATCACTATATTATTTGCAATGATTTTTAAATACTTACCGGATGTAAGGCTACCCTGGAAGTGTGTATGGTCAGGTGCTTTAGTAACCTCTTTATTATTTAGTTTAGGAAAAATTGGTATTGGACTTTATCTTCATCAGGTTCATATTGCTTCAGTATTCGGAGCTGCAGGTTTTTTAATTGTGCTTTTGATTTGGGTTTATTATTCAGCACAAATTTTTTTTATTGGTGCAGAAATTACCAAAATTAATGCTGAAAAAGGAGCTTTATAGGTGCAGTAGAATATCAATAATTTTTATAAAGGTCTTAAAAGAATCTAGAAATAAATTATTCTTTTATATGTTCCTCCAACCAATGCAACAATAATATATCTTTATCTTCAGCTAGCCTATAGTGTCTTTCCATCCATGCGTTTATTTGTTTTTCTTTCCACTTTGTTATTATTTCTGGATAAATATAACACTTTTGACAAATGGTAGGGGTATGGCCAAGTATAGAGGCTACTTCAGAAATAATGTTTTTTAGCGTATCTTGAGATGTTTGTTCAACGTCATAATGAACTTTAGATAAACGATATAATGTTTCTC
>JACPOX010000316.1 GCA_016191305.1 Legionella longbeachae
AACGTGTAAAAATGTTTGGCATTTGTTCATTTATAATCTACCTTTAAAGAAGGGCCTGTTGAGGATGATTTTATGGATGACCCTTTTTCTGAGCTGAAACAAACCTTGGAATCTATATTTCATTTAGAACCAATGAGAAATGGCAAATACACTTATCCTGAAATTCAGCGACTAAAAGAAGCTATTGAAAATTATCAGTCTGATGAAAAAAAAACGTTCGTTGAATTAATCAATGCAATAGGTGCCGCACTTTCCTATTTTGAAAAGTGGGGACTCAATTTTGATTCAATAAAAAACGCCGCGTCACCTTTGTCTAAACTACATCAAATGCCTGATATAAATTGGGATAGATATCTGTCTCGGACATCCATCTTCCAATTTAGTGGATCAACTCATACACCACAAGATGTAGAGCTCGTCGACTGGTTAACAGCCACATCTGGAGAAGCTTTTCCTGAAGAGGAACTCAGCACGCAAACCCGTATATTAATTGACCATAGAGAATATCTTGGATTTAGCCAAAAACTAAGCACACATTTAGAAAAAGATCCTGAATTTTTATCGCGGCTGATTATGGGTTCTGAAAATAATTTCATTAATATTTCTAATACTAGACTCATTCTCTACTTAACTGATCAACAACTTGCACAAGCAATAATCCATCACTTACCCAAGTTTGTTCAAGAACATCAAGATCCCTTTGTACAAGTGGAACAGTTAGTAGATAAACTCAATGGAATATTATCTAATGGGCGATCTATTTCTACCCTACTACGTAATTCCGAAGCAAAATCTATTTTGGATAGCTCTGATTTGTTTCAAATTTACCAAAGTGATGAATACAATAATCGCGAAGAATCCACTTCACCTTCGCCTGAAGATCAGCACTTTAAACCTGGAACCTAAGTGCAGTATGTGACACCAAGGCTCCAAACTTATGATTTGTACTGATACCTTAATCCAATAAACCTAAAGACTTAACAGTATCACGCTCTTGTCTTAACTCCTCCAAGGTTGCATGAAACTTGTCGCGTCCATAATCATTTTGAGTTAAACCTTCAACTACTTTTAATTCACCTTGCTCACGGCGACAAGGAACTGAGAAAATCAGACCTTCATCAACACCATACTCACCTTGTGATGAACGACACATAGAAAATGATTCACCTGCTGGAGTATCATTAACCAAATGGTTTACACCAGTAATAACAGCATTTGCAGCAGAAGCAGCAGAAGAAGAGCCTCTGGCTTTAATTACAGCAGCTCCACGTTGTTGTACTGTAGAAACAAAAGTATCTTTCAACCAAGATTCATCAATCACTTTTGCTGCAGAAACACCATTAATTTTCGCATTGTAGAAATCAGGGTATTGAGTGGACGAATGATTGCCCCAAATGGTCATTTGACTCACTGCAGTAATATCAACACCAGCTTTTTTAGCTAATTGAGTACGCGCTCTTAATTCATCTAAGGTAGTCATTGCATAAAAACGATCATTAGGTATGTCTTTAGCATGATGCATTGCGATTAAACAGTTAGTATTACAAGGGTTGCCTACTACAAAGACTCGAACGTCGTCGCTCGCATAATCATTAATCGATTGACCTTGTTTGGTAAATATTCCACCATTAATTTGCAATAAATCAGAACGCTCCATACCTTGTTTACGCGGTACCGATCCAACGAGTAATGCCCAGTTAATCCCATCCATTGCCGTATTCATATCTGCTGTACAAACAATACGCTTCAATAAAGGAAAAGCGCAGTCGTCCAGCTCCATAGCAACCCCTTCCAACGAAGGAAGAGCGGGTTCAAGCTCAAGTAAATTTAATTCTACTTCAGTATGCGCACCAAACATTTGTCCAGAAGCGATACGAAACAATAAAGCATAACCAATTTGTCCTGCTGCTCCAGTAACAGCAACTCTAACTCGTTTATTAGCCATGTGATTTCCTTTTATTTTTGTGGTAACAATCTCAATCCTGTCTCGTTTTTCGAGAAAGAAACAAAATGCATCGTTACATTTTTTGTGACAAAACATGCAACATGATACTATTGCATTCACAAACAAGCCAGCTTAAAAAAAGTAATGATTCCTTTATCGTTGTACATTCATATTCCATGGTGCATTCGCAAATGTCCTTATTGCGATTTTAACTCGCATAAAAGCCCCGAAATTTTACCTGAATTAAATTATGTTCAAGCGCTTATTGCTGATTTAAAAACTGATTTGCAACGCTTTGAAGCCCGTGAAATCAGTTCCATTTTTATCGGAGGAGGCACTCCTAGCCTTTTTTCTGCCCAAGCTTACGAAACATTATTTACTGAATTAAAACAGGTGTTATCTTTTGCTCAAGATATTGAAATCACAATGGAAGCCAATCCAGGCAGCGTGGAGCAACAACGCTTCTCAGAATACCGCCAATTAGGAATCAATCGATTGTCTCTGGGTATTCAAAGCTTTAATCCTGAACACTTGCGAACTTTAGGGCGCATTCATGATGCCGAACAGGCGCATCGTGCCATCGAATCTGCACGTAATGCCGGTTTTAATAACTTGAATTTGGACCTGATGCATGGTTTACCCAAACAAAGTGTTGCTCAAGGCCTGGAAGATTTACGAGCTGCTTTAGCACATCAACCAGAGCATTTGTCCTGGTATCAATTAACCATAGAACCTAATACAGTATTTTACAAAGAAAACCCGCCATTACCTTCTGAAGATGAAGCATATTTCTTAGAAAAAGAAGGTTTAAGCATGTTAAAAGAAGCAGGTTTTGAACGCTATGAAATTTCAGCCTTTGCCAAACCTTCTCGACAAGCTCGGCATAATTTGAATTACTGGTTATTTGGCGACTACCTGGGCATTGGAGCCGGTGCTCATGGCAAAGTAACCACCAAAGAAGGAATATTAAGAACAAGAAAACATCGACAACCCAAAGACTATCTGGATCCTGAAAAACCTTTTTTAGCGCATTTAGAACCTGTTGACTCTAAAGAACTGCTTTTTGAATTTATGCTTAACACGACCCGACTGGAACAAGCGATTCCCTTGGAGTTATTTAAAATAACAACAGGATTACCATTAAATCTTTTACTTTCTAACCTCAAAATAGCTGAAAATAAAAAACTGATTCGCTTAACAAAGACTCACTGGCAAGTGACTGCTTTGGGCAGACGCTATACAAATGACTTGCAAGCATTGTATTTGTAGATTGCTTCAAAATTAATCATACTTGCTTGTAACCCAAGAATAATCAATAATTAAATTACTTTCCGGAAAAGGAGCAATCGGTGATTTTATTTATATTCTTGGTAGTTCTTGGCTATTTAATGGGATCCATCTGCTCTGCAGTCATAGTCTGTAAATCGTGTTCTCTACCTGATCCACGCACTCAAGGCTCAAAAAATCCTGGGGCAACCAACGTCTTACGCATCGCGGGGAAACAATATGCCGCCTTAGTAATGGTTGCTGATCTTCTTAAGGGAACAATTCCTGTACTCATAGCCAAACTCTTAGGGGCTGACACAATTATTGTGGGATTTACCGCTTTGGCTGCAGTAATCGGTCATATGTACCCTGTTTTCTTTGATTTCAAAGGAGGAAAAGGAGTTGCTACCGCGATAGGTGCTTTATTAGGATTGGAATTTATTGTAGGCATTATGGTCGCAGCAACTTGGCTGATAGTAGCAAAATTTTCTCGTTACTCCTCTTTGGCATCCATAGTGTCTATTGGTATGGCTCCATTTTATTCACTATTGATATTCCACAATTTGAATGTTTTCCCACCGTTATTTATCATTGCGTTGCTAATCCTCTACAAGCATAGAAATAACATTACGCGTCTAATCGATAAAACAGAGCCAAAAATCAAGCTAAAGCAAAATATTCTTGGTAATATAATGGAAGAAGCACATTCAAAAACAGTTGTCGCTAAGAAACCTGAAGCCGTATCAACTCAAATAGAAATTGAAACTGTAACAGAAACAATCATTAAAAAACCAAAAGCGAAAGAAATACCTAAAACTCAGAAAACAACCAGAAAAAAAGCAGAGGCTCCAATAAAAAAAACAAGTACGACTAAAAAACCTACTGCAACAAAAACTAAAACAAAGAAACCAACAGAAAAATAAAGTAAGGGCTCTCTCAATGGCGTCTTAAGTGTTTTTATGGCGCCATTAAGCTTTTTCTCAAGTACATTACGCTAAAGGCCATCTTGCTTTAACCTCTACTCCAATTCCTAGATCTTTCTCCCCTCTTATCATCCGCAAACAACCTGTATAAGCGATCATTGCCCCATTGTCCGTACAATACTCCATAGCCGGAAAATAAATCGAACCACCAATTGCCTCAAGCCATTCTTTTAGACCAATACGCAAGGCTTTATTCGCCCCCACACCACCAGCAACAACTAATTGCTTGCATTCCGATTCTTGAACTGCTCTTTTGCATTTAATCATTAAGGTATCAACCACCGCTTGTTGAAACGCTTTGGCAATTTCTGCACGTGCACGCTCATCTTTAGTGCTTTGACTCCAAGTATTTAAGGCAAATGTTTTTAAACCGCTGAAACTAAAATCCAGGCCAGGTCTATCCGTCATTGGACGAGGAAAACGATAAGGAGTTGATTCACATTGATCAGCAAGAGCGGCAAGTACAGGACCACCAGGATAAGGAATTCCCATTAATTTAGCTGTTTTATCGAAGGCTTCTCCTACAGCATCATCCAATGTATCACCAAGTAAATGGTACACACCCAAATCATTGACTTTAATTAACTGACAGTGCCCCCCTGATACTAAAAGAGCAATGAAAGGAAATTCAAGTGATGGAGTTTCCATTTTGGCAGCTAATAAGTGTGCTTCTAAATGATGAATGGCTAAAGCGGGTATCTTCAAAGCATAAGCAAGACTTTTAGCAAAACAGGAGCCAACAAGTAAAGCACCGATTAAACCTGGTCCAGCTGTATAGGCAATACCATCTAGCGCTTTTTTATCGAGATCTGTTTGGTGTAATACTTCATCAACTAAGGGGATCAAATGGTTAATATGATCACGCGAAGCGAGCTCGGGCACTACACCACCATACACTCGGTGCGTATCCACTTGTGAATGCAAGGCATGGGCTAATAACCCAGCATCTGAATCATAAAGAGCAACTCCAGTTTCATCACAAGAGGATTCAATACCTAAAACCAACATACAAAAAAACCTGACAAAAAAATAATGACTGATTGTAACATAGATAACTGAGCAAACCTTACTGCCATTAAGTTAAGGAAAAGAGACTTTAAAATGTAGGTTGGGACCCTGGCCCCACATGAAATCCAGCCTCACGCATAGTCCTTTGTTTGCCTAGGGGCCCAACCTACAATCATTAACTTAACGGCACAGTAATCCGTGTTGCTGATCAATTCGGATTACAAATAAAATTATCTATTATCTATTTAAAACCTTGACGGATGCATGAACTAGCACTAGAATTGCCCACCTATATAAGATCAATAACCAGAGGACTAGTTTAATGCCTACCGTTCGCGTCAAAGAAGGCGAAAATCCAGAATACGCACTGCGCCGTTTCAAGCGCTCTTGTGAAAAAGCAGGTATTTTAACCGAATTACGCCGTCGTGAGTTTTATGAAAAACCAACTGCTGAGCGTAAACGCAAACAAGCTGCTGCAGTTAAACGTCATCTGAAGAAAATTTCTCGTGACACATCAACAAGACAACAAGGTGCAAAACGGCGCCGTAAGTAGGATTTTGTCTATCCTGTATATTTTACCTAAGGTCACATAGATTTCGTTCCAAACACTCTGTGGTAAGACAAGGTCGTACAAATAAATGGCTGAAAAAGCGGAGTGTACTTGGTACATGAGCATTTTAAAAACATTTTTGTGCGAAATTGACCCTCACAGAGAGTTTATAAAGAATTCTATTGTGACCTTTTGGTTTTTAAGGAATAAAAATGACTATTAAAGAACGTCTCAATAATGACATCAAAGATGCAATGCGTGCTAAAGATAAAAATCTGTTAACCATATTACGTTTAGTTACTGCTGCAATAAAACAAGTTGAAGTTGATGAACGTATCGAAGTCGACGAAGAACGTATGTTGGTTATTTTGGATAAAATGACAAAACAACGCAAAGAATCCATAGCACAATATGAAAAAGCAAATCGTGATGATTTGGTCGCACAAGAACAATTTGAAGTAGAAATTCTGAAGAAATATTTACCTGAACCTTTATCTGCTACAGAAATAGAAAAAATGATTGATGATGCCATTGCATCAACTGCTGCTGCCAAAATGGCTGATATGGGTAAAGTAATGGCTTTGTTAAAACCAGGTTTGCAAGGACGTGCTGACATGGCTCAAGTCAGTAGTTTAATTAAGGCTAAGTTAAGCTGAGAACACTATGTCTGGCTTAATACCTCAGCCATTCATTGATGACCTTCTGCACCGCACGGATTTGGTTGAATTAGTTGACAGTTATGTCCCCTTAAAAAAAAGGGGGACCAGCCATGTTGCCTGCTGTCCTTTTCATAATGAAAAATCCCCTTCTTTTAATGTCGTCGCTAAAAAACAGTTTTATCACTGCTTTGGTTGTGGCGCATCAGGAAATGCAATTAGTTTTGTCATGAACTACCTGAGTCTGGGGTTTATTGAGGCAGTTGAAACACTTGCCTCACGCCTAGGTATGACCATACCTAGAGATGGACAAACTGAAAAAAATAATGCATCGCAGGATTTGTACAAACTTTTATCTACAGTTAGCCTTTATTATCAAAAAAAATTGAAAGAGGAAGGACAACCTGCCATAAATTATTTACGAAGTCGGGGTTTAAGTGGAAAAATAGCCAAACTTTATCAATTAGGATTTGCCACAGATGGATGGCGTAACCTCGAAAAAGCCTTTCCTCGTGATCAACATAATCTTATTGTTACTGGGATGTTGATTAAAAATGACGATGGAAAAATCTATGACCGATACCGTAACCGAATTATGTTTCCTATACATGATCGTCATGGGCGTATTATTGGCTTTGGCGGACGTGTTCTAGATGCGGAGCAAAAACCTAAATACCTCAACTCACCAGAAACAGTAATTTTCCAAAAAAGTCGTGAACTATATGGTTTACACCAAATTTTGCATCAACAAAAATCTGTCGATTACATTATTGTTGTCGAAGGATATATGGACGTTATTGCATTAGCACAACATGGAGTGATGAACGCCGTAGCGACTTTAGGTACAGCGACAAGCACATACCATATTCAACTACTTGCTAAATATAGTAAAGCACTAGTTTTTTGCTTTGATGGGGATAACGCAGGAAAACAGGCTGCATGGCGTGCACTTGAAAGCAGTCTGCCTCACTTGAATCTGGGCCTTGATGCTAGTTTTATGTTCTTACCTGACGGACAAGATCCGGACAGTCTGATCAGGAAAGAAGGCAAAGAACAATTTTCCAACAGGATAAAACACCGGCTGAATCAACTCATTCTGGACCAGGCTAAAACACCCTCTAATGATCAGATGCTGACGATTGCTCGTACCCCAATACGTATTGCAATTGCTTTACTATTACAACATCCTGAAATTTATGCCAAGAGCAGAGAACAAATTAATATCAGCCTTCTGGATGCTCAAGAGCAAGAAATCTTACTTAAACTACTAAACCAATTGGCAGCAAACCCAAAAGCAAATACGGCAACATTAATTGAATCATGGCGTAACCATCCTTATTTTGATTCTATTAACAGATTAGCCGCTTGGGATCATCAAGTACCTGAACAAGAGTTGATTAAAGAATTTATAGACATTGTATTATTTTTACAAAAACAAAATCGTGAATTAACCATTCGCCAGCTGATTAATAAATCACACCAACAAGGTTTGAATGATACTGAAAAAATCCTGTTGCAAAATTTGTTAAAGGAACGACATATTTGATTAAAATATCAACAAAAGAAGAAGTACGTAAAAAAGCAGTGAAAAACTACTAGTATGTTATAGCCACCCGGTTTATAATTATAAGATTTTGTAATCCTAAATAACAATCTAATCCAGTAGGCAACGTATGCTATAGATTAAGTTATTATTTTAGGATATTTTCCAACTGTACTATAAGAAGTGCCTATGAACATGAATGATCAAGAACAGCAAAGCTCACAGATAACTAAAGTCATTAGCCTAGGAAAAGAGCAAGGTTATTTGACTTACAGTCAAATCAATGACTTACTTCCTAATATAGTCGACACAGAACATTTTGATGTCATTATTAGCATGTTGGAAGGCATGAACATCAAAGTGTTTGAGTTACCACCAGGCGATGATGAGTTAGCGCTTCTGCTTAATACAGAAGAAGTGCCTGATATCGAAGAAGCTGCTATGGTACTTGCCTCTGTGGACAAGGAAACAGGTCGAACTACAGATCCAGTACGTATGTACATGCGTGAAATGGGTACAGTAGAACTATTGACTCGTGAAGGCGAAATTCGCATTGCCAAAAGAATCGAAGAAGGTATTTATCAAGTCCTTAAATCTTTGGCTCATTATCCAGAAACAATCCAATTAGTTCTTGATGATTATGAACGCTTCAATGCTCAAGAAATTCGTCTCAATGAGATCATTAGTGGCTTTGCCGACTCTGAAGAAGAAGTTGCACCTGCTGCGAATATTGGCTCTATGTTGGATGAAGATCAGCAAGAAGACATTATTATTTCTGAAGATGAAGATGAAGAGGGTGAAGGTGGCATCGCTGAAGTGGACGAAGGCCCTAATCCTGAGCTCGCGAAGGTTTATTTTGACGAATTACGTGAATACTTTGATGCAGCCATACTTGTATTAAAAGAACACGGTAGAACCCATGCTAAAACCATCCGAGCATTAGATGCAATGTCGGAATCTTTCTTAAAACTAAAGTTAACGTCTAGACAAGTAGATCGCTTAACTCGCCATTTCCGTCAATTACGTAATCATATCAGAGAATTTGAACGCAGCATTATGCGTCTGTGTATAGAAAAAGCACGTATCCCACGCAAACTATTCATAGACACCTTCCCTGGCCAAGAAACTGATCTTGGTTGGCTCAATACGATTATTGCCAAACATGGCAAAAAACTCGATTTGCCACGTATACAAGAACATACTGAAGAAATTTTACGCGTACAATCTCGTTTAGTTTCATTTGAGGTTGAATATGGTTTAACAATTTCTGAAATTAAAGACATCAACCGTAAAATGTCTATTGGCGAAGCAAAAGCACGCCGCGCTAAAAAAGAAATGGTTGAAGCAAACTTGCGTCTAGTAATTTCCATTGCAAAAAAATACACCAATCGTGGTTTGCAATTTCTTGATTTAATTCAAGAAGGAAACATAGGATTAATGAAAGCGGTAGATAAGTTTGAATATCGACGTGGTTATAAATTTTCTACCTATGCTACCTGGTGGATTAGACAAGCAATTACTCGTTCCATCGCCGATCAAGCTCGCACCATACGTATCCCAGTACATATGATCGAGACAATTAATAAACTTAATCGCATTTCCAGACAAATCCTTCAGGAAACGGGACGTGAAGCAACTCCTGAAGAATTAGCTGAAAAAATGGAGTTGAGTGAAGATAAAATTCGTAAAGTTTTAAAAATTGCCAAAGAACCTATCTCTATGGAAACTCCAGTTGGCGATGATGATGACTCGCACTTAGGTGATTTTATTGAAGACAACAACATCGAATCACCTATTGATATGGCAACAGCGGAAGGTCTGCGCGAAGCAACTCTGGAAATACTGGAAACTTTAACTCCAAGAGAAGCGAAAGTACTTCGTATGCGTTTTGGGATTGAAATGAATACCGACCATACTCTGGAAGAAGTAGGCAAACAATTTGACGTAACCCGTGAGAGAATTCGTCAAATTGAAGCTAAAGCATTACGCAAACTACGTCACCCATCTCGTTCAGAGAAACTAAGAAGTTTTCTTGAAGGTGATGAAGTTTAATTAAATAAAATAAATGGTGAATACGCTCTGTGGAGAGCCTATTCTCTTCACCTCTCCCTAAAATGGGAGAGGAATTTTCAAAAAACCACAAAAAAAGCTAGTACATTAAGCAAATTAAGTTTAAAATACCTCCCTCTTCGGGCCCATAGCTCAGTTGGTTAGAGCAGCGGACTCATAATCCGTTGGTCCTAGGTTCAAGTCCTAGTGGGCCCACCAATTAAAACCTTTAAAATCAATAACTTACATTGATTGCCTGTTTCAATCCAAAAGTCCTGCGTGACTTTTGCGTGACCTAGGTCAAGTAATTACAAACTTACTTGGCTCTCCCTTACAGTATTTTGACTGGCAGGTCTACTCTTAGGGTTTCGCAATAACGTTAATATCACACCGCTTTTCGATTCTCACAAACCTTATTAGCAGCTTGATATAGACTTTGTAGCTCAGCTGTAGAATAGTGAGTTGTAATCCTTCCTGAACGATACCCAAGTAAGTCCATTGTGATCATTTGGCTCTTTCCCATTTAAGGGGGCAGCTATAATCACCCGCAGAGCACCTTAACACGCACTCTGTAATTTTCAAAATTCCTAAAACCATAAGCTCTTCGTTGTATCAATTTCATCTTTCGATGAAACCCTTCTGTAATCCCAT
>JACPOX010000084.1 GCA_016191305.1 Legionella longbeachae
TAAAGAAACATATTGTAAACCAGTAAAAAGCTCTTAATGTTTTGTATTTATTTAAAGCGATTGACCTCTAAGAGCTCTATTTTACAAATAGTTACAATTGTTTTTTTGCAAGCGTATCGCACTTCGATGTTATTTACTGCTATACTTTCTGCTGCAGTTCCGCTGCATGCAGATTAATAACATGGAGAACAGAATGAAGAAAATTGCAGGATTAGTAATTATCCTGGCCGCTCTAATTCTAGGCGCTTATTTTGGTATGGGAGTTCTTACTGAAAAAACAATCAAAAAGGACATAAACATAATTAACCAATCAAATGGGTTATATGCAGAAATAGAGCAATATAATAAAGGTTGGTTTAATTCTGAAGCCAAAATTAAGTGGCGTCTGCATATTCCTGAACGTGTAGTTAAAGATGCAAATGGCCAGCCACAAACACTTCCAGCTCAAGATTTTAATATGGATATGCCACTTACTATCCATCATGGGCCTGTTATTTTTGCTAGTAAAAAAGTGCTCTTTGGATTTGGTTATGCGGAAGCAATTTTTCCATTCCCATCACAATATAATCAGCAGTTTGATGCGCAGTTCACCAAAGAATCAGTAAAGCCTCAATTGGATTTAAGTATTTTTGTCAATTATCTTAATGAAAGTACAGTAGATTTCAAAATTCCTACTTTTAATTTAGTGGCAAAAGAAGGCAATGCCCGCGTTGAATGGTTAGGACTGAATGCTACAACCTCTATGTCTTCAGGCATGAAAAAAGTTGAAGGTAGTATTGTTCTTGATGGTATTAATGCTATTAAAGACGATACCAAAATGACCTTAACTAAGGTTAATAGCGACTATGATTTGCATGAAACACCAGCCGGATTGTATTTAGGTGATGCAAACTTTGCGTTACCCTCTTTGAATGTTTTTGTTAAAGATCAAAAAACATTCGAGATTAATGATTTTGTTTTAAAGTCAGATAGTGATATCGAACAGCATCTTTTTAATACTCATTTCATTGTTACATTGAAATCTATGTTAGCAAACGGGCAAAATTACGGTCCGGGTGAGTTAGAAATTGCTTTAAGAAATCTTGATGCAGATGTACTGGCAACAATCAATCAGCAATCAGCAGCAATCCAAAACGGTAATGACATGCAACGTCAACAAGCGATGCTTGCTTTGTTTCCCGAAATACCTAAATTGTTTAGTAAGGGTGCGGAATTTGAAATTTCGAAGCTTAGTTTGAAAATTCCACAAGGGCAGATTGAAGGAAATCTTTATATAACTATTCCTAAAGGTGAAAATGCTAATCCATTTGAATTAATGCAAAAAATTCAAGGTAAAGCGAAATTGCAAGTCCCTGCAGCCACTGTTAGACAAATTATACAACAATCTGTGATGCAACAACTTACAAAACAACCTGAGTTGCAACAAGCCTTAGAACAACAATTGCAAGGTAGTGCCCCTGTAACTGCAGGACAAGCAACAGATAAGCCCGCTCTAACCATTGAGCAGCTCACTGCAATGCAAACCGATAAACAAATTAATGGATTGCAACAATCTGGGGTTATCGCCGTACAAGGGACAGATTATATCGTTGAAGTAACGTTAGATCAGGGTAAATTTACAGTGAATGGAAAGCCTTTTGACTCATCAATGATGAAATTCTAGGACGGAGTCAAAGGAGTTTTATAGAGTAAACTGTGTTTATTTTGCGCAACAATTTCTTATCTTTTGATAAAATATCAAGTTGAAATTGTTGCTGCAGACAATATAAAAGCCAGCTTTAAAGATATTATATATTGATTTTTAATACAGTTTTTTTTGTTCTACCCTTGTCTCAAATGACTTGTTTCGGTAATATACTGTTTTTAAAAGGAGGAGCTAATAATAATGACAACAATCAGTAATGAAGTAGTGGATACCACCGCTTCACTAGCCGAAAGCGTAACTCTTTCAGTGCAAAAATATTTTTCGGAGCTTAAGGGGACTGATCCTGTTGATTTATACCAGTTTGTACTTGAAGAAATTGAAACACCTTTATTCCGCGCTGTAATGGAACATTGCAAGTACAATCAGTCAAGAGCTGCAATCATGCTGGGAATTAGTCGTGGAACATTAAGGACCAAATTGCGTCGTTATTTTGATGATAAATATGTAGGTACTCGCGAGTAACTGAAATTTGAAGAAAATAAAAAAGGAGATACCTCCTTTTTTATTTTCTTCAAATTGTTTGTTTACATTTCTTTTTTTTCTAAAGTAGTTGATTCGAAAGATTGTCGAAGAAATCTAGAATAACGATTTGTTCAATGCATTTTTTGACGTGGATTTCATAATCTTTAATAAAGAAATTGTATTCTTGATTTTGATCAATCTTCTCGCAATTTTGTTTTTTGAATTCAGCGAATCTAATAATTTAAGTCTCCTGGAGCAGTAAACTTTGAGTTATTTTATGACAGTGATGATAAGCTGCAATTAAATCTGCTTTTTTATCCACAGCGAATTGACACACTAAATTATTAATATAATTTTCAATGGTTCTTGCAGACATCTGCATTTTGCTTGCGATGCTCAAATTATTTAATCCTAAAGCAATCAAAGACAATATTTTATAAGATTTTTGCGAGAGAATTATGGATTTTCCTTGATAAAATAAATAATATTTATTCGGGTTGATTGTAGCTGAAATTTCCCTATTGTTTATCTGGTTTATTTGAGGTAATTCACAAACTTTATTGTTAACCAAGGTTAACGGGTTTGCGCAAGCTTTGTTTATGATTTTTTCTGCTTTATCTTTAAAATAAAATATAAACTTCTCAATTATATTATAATGATTAAAACATATTTCATAAGCATTTTCTAATTTAAATTCGAACAAAAATAAATCAGAACAATCAGAATGTTTATTAATTAGCAAAATAGGTTGAGTGATATTAAATAACTCTTGAGCGGATCTGATGGTATTATCAGGCCATCCATAACGTTTATCACTCATCAATTTTGGTAGCATAATTTGACTGTTTATTGATTGAATATGATCAAAACATGCAGGAGACAATCCTTGTTCTAAATAATGGTATTCAGGCCATTCTGGATCGCTAGATA
>JACPOX010000256.1 GCA_016191305.1 Legionella longbeachae
AAATTTAGTATGTTTTGAACAAATTTAATATGTCTTATGGTAGTATGCGATTTTTTAAAATTAAAATTTTGTTTATAAATTTTTAAAACACATAAAGGTAAAGTATGTTTGATAAGTATTATGAATTTGAAAATTATTCAGGAAAAACAATAAAATATCCAGTTGCTGCTTATGCTGCAATTTATGATGATAAGTGGGTTGAGGTACCTCACATCTATTCATGGCTAGATCAACAGAAACAACCTATTTCTTATAAAAAAGTTATTCAACGCTTTGAAGAAGTTGAAAAAAATACTACAGCAAAGATCCCAACATATGATATTGATTTTCGCGCATTAATTCAGATTTTAGCTATTTTATTGCCAGAGAATTCTGTTGAATCAATTAAATCTAGATATTTAGACCTCAATGATGTATGTAGTAATCCCTATGGCGTTACAATTGGTGTAAAAAACCACACCGAAGCTCAGGCATTGCTCAAACCATTAAATGAAGATGGAGTTTTTATATCAAATATCAATAAAAAGTCTTATTCTGAAAAATATTTACTTTGGGTTATTTGTTCAGCGAAATACATGCCAAATGAAAAACAATTAAGTCGTCCAGAACTAATGCAGATATATTGGCAGGTACGCGCTAAATCGCCAGAAAAAATAAATATTGAAAAAGAAAAGAAAATTAAGACATCAAATAATAAAATGGAACAAAATACAATAAATCCCGAGCTTAATAGTAAGTTACTAAATCAAATAAATTTCATAAGTAATTTTTTGAAACAAAGCAAAAAAGAAACGAGCAGTAATAATAATTCATTAAAATCAAATGAAATAAACGGGAAGGATGACCATCCCTTGACTAATCAGGTTATTAAGAAAACCCCCAGTCTTGGTGATCTGTGTTTATTTAAAATAAAAGATAATAATCCAAATTGTGATGAAAAAGAAAAATCTTGTTCTATAGAAAACAAATAGGTGTGTTGACAATTGTCAACACACCCTGAAGAGAGGATATTAGAAATAGACAAAAATTCTATTTATTATAAAACTATTCTTAAATCAACCATGATCTTTAAAATAAAAGGGGCAGCGCGATCTCTATTCGATATCTGGGTAGAGCAATCCAAGCAGCGATATCCCGATTATTTATTCCAAGCCAAGGATGAGTTTCTAGTCGATGATTTAAAAATCGCATTTGCTAAAGGTTTGGAATTTGTCTGGCGAAATGAGAATAAAATGAAACGCAATCTGCCAGAATGGTCTGAGGGAGTTTTTTTAGATACCGTATCCTCTACTCTAAATATCCATTGGTCTCAAGAATACATATATAAACAACTTCATGAATATAAAGAGTTATGTTTTCTTAAAACGCTTTCCCAATTTTTAAAAGTAGATGCAATATCCATAAAAAAAATAGAAGCTCTTTATAACCATTTGATCAAGAAAGAAATAATTACTAAAGACCAGGCATTTGAAAAAAAAGATAAAATTATTGATCTTAACCAGTTTAAAAAAAATAAGGAACCTGGCACTGTTTTTAAAAAAAATATAACAGATTATTTGGATTCACTATATTACGAAAAACATTTCTTGATATTTGGTGATATTCTTAAAAATAAATCTAGCTTCGAAATAACAGATTTCTTTAACTATGATGAGATAAAAAAACTTATTGAAAGTGTGGAGAGTCTCTGAGCGCTGAATGATTTAATAATATGTATAGCGTCACCCACTTAGTTTTAGACGAGGTGCAAGTTCATTTAAGTGAGGGAGTGTACATAAGTACATGACTGAACTTAAATGAACTTGCAACAAAGTATAAAGCTAATAGGGCGGCGCTATAGCCTGGGTGAAACGAAATCCTATCTTATTAACGGCAATCTCACGTGACATCAGGTTATTTTTATGGCAATCTATACTTATTTAAACTAATTAGATCATATGAAAATCAAATCCAAGATATTGCTCCAAATAATGACCGCTCTGTTAGCCCTCTTAATAGGCCTAACGGATTCTACTGCATTCACTACACCAAATAGCTGCCCAACGAGTGTGACTGCTTCCTCATATCATTTTAACGCCTTGAAAAGTACAGTAAACTTGGTTTGGAGTGAGGAAACTGCTTTAAAAGTCGCTCAAGAGTTTGCAAGCAAAAAACAAATAGACCCCTCAACAATAAGCATAAAGAAATTAAATGGTGGCGGAGCAAAGACTTTTATTTACATGATTAAGCAAAACAATACGCCAGTTTTTATAATTAAAGGAATTACAGAAGATGAAGCAAAGCAATGGACAGTGGTTCAAGCTGATAAAAAACTACAGGATGTAATTGATAAAAATACTAATGGTATAGCCCAAATTATACTTAATATAGCAGTGCCAGGGTCAACAAATAAAATTTATACTTATAGCGGTAAAGATATTTATGGAACTATTAAAACACGGTATTTTATCTTTATGTCCATGGCGAAAGGTATGGAATTCCGCGAATTAGCTACTAAATACTGGAAAATAGCTCAAGAAAATCCCTCCCTAAAAGAAGAATATCTGCTAAAACTTAAAAAAATGTTTTATCAAGCGGGCAGTCAAATGAGCCAATTTCATAAAGAATATGCAGGAGAAATGGCATTTCTTACTGAGAACCCAGCAAATATTAAAACGATTATTAATGATGATCTCCATTGGGAAAACTTATTTTATGATCCCGAGACAGAAATTTTATCCGTGATTGATAATGCTGAGATGGCTACTAGTATTGTTAAACCCATGAGTTTAAATCGCGAGCTTTGGGGATTTTATAATATTCCTATTATGCGCTGGCAATCGCCACTTAAAAACGATCATACTCTAAAAATACCTGCCAAAGAGATGGGTACGTTAATTCGTGCGTATTTAAGCGGTTTTGCAAATGCCTTCCCAAATCCAGAGGCAGCATATAATAATATGAAAGAAGCCCTTATTATCGCTAATAATTATAGGATTTCTTATCTTGAAGCCTGGGCAACTAATATCCAATTACCACAAGAAGATAAGAATGAACCCAATAGCTGGAAGTATGACAATATAACTCGCAGTGGCAGCTGTGAAACAGGAAATTGGACTAGCCACAT
>JACPOX010000198.1 GCA_016191305.1 Legionella longbeachae
AAAGTTTGCCCAACTTATAGGATGCATAATCAGTGATATGTCCTACATCACGATAAACAGGGACTCCATTAAAGTCGGCTTTGCAGACACCATCGATACATTGTACTTTCTTGGGATCAATGATAATTAATTGTGGATATTTAATTTGCATTTTATGAAATAAATAATTAAACCATCGATCTTGTTCAGACAGTGTAAAATTAAAATTACATTCCTTGGGGTTATAGGGTTTTCTAAATTTAATGTGTTTAAAAAAGCACTCATGAAAGTTTTGCTGCATTAAAGCGGTTGACTTAATTATTATCGGTTTGGCTCCACTAGCAATAATTAGACTAAGGGCTTCATTTAATGCCTTCTCTAAGCGTTGTTTGGCTAATAATAAAGATCGTTTATCGCCTAAGTTATTTATTACACTATCTGATAAATAACTACTCCATAGTTGTCCTATTATTACATAATCATAATGATGGGTTTGAATGAGTTGATAATATTTTTCTGTTTGTTCATAACAATGTCGATAGATTTGATGATTAAAATGCCACCAGTCGTAAAGATAAACTCCAGGCAACATAATACAAGAAGAAACTCCTTGCATTAATATAGATACATTGGCAGCTTGACCCAGTGTATCTATAAAACCCCAATAATGATTAGAAAATGAATCACCTATCATAAATGCTTTCTTACTGTCAGGTTTCTTTGAACCAGTAATACATTGCATGTTCGCTGTCCTATGAGTATCACTGATACACTTGGGTCTTTGAATGTTTTTGTATTGGTCCAATTGTTGATAAACAGTTACTAATTCAGCATTAAAACGTTGGGGGAAACCATTATTAATGGTTATTAAGTATGAGCTGAGGTGTATAAGGAGCATTGGAATTATAACTAAGAGCGCAAAAGTATAAGAGAATGAGGTTTGTTTCCATCTTTTGGATGGTTTTTCAATAAAGTTCCAAGAAAGATAAGCTAAAACAAAAGTAAGTCCATATGCTGCAATTAACACCAAAGAGGTCTCATAGATACCTTGGTATCTTAAAATTGAAAAAACTAGCCAATGCCAAATATACAGAGAGTAGGATAATAAGCCTATGAAAACTAGAGGTCGGCTTGCAAGAATTTTAGCCAAAAAATGTTCTGGGAAAAATGTTCCTAAAGTAATAAGTAATCCTGTTGCGATACATACAATTAGGGCATGTTGATCTGGGTAACCTGCCAACCCAGGATTAAGAGTGGCAATATAAATCAAAGTGCTTAATGCACCTATGGCAATACAATTTAAAAAATATTTATTGATTGAAAAAGGAACCGAAGGTATTAAGGCAATCGATGATCCGATTAAAAATTCAAAAACTCTACTAGAAAATAAATAATAGGTATGTGAAGGTAAAACTTTGGCATTATGTAAAGAATATAATAAAGCGATGAGGGTGATGCTGTATATTATAGCGCTCAAGTATTTTTTCGGGGTAAACCTGTGCAAAAAATAAATAACGCACGGTAAAAGCAAATAACATTGCCATTCTATGGAAAGTGACCAGGTGTGGAGCAAAGGAAGCTGATGCGTATCAGGTGAAAAATAACCGGTTGTTGTTTTATCATAGAACAAGTTTGATAAAAATAAAGAAGTTTTACGCGCGCTTTTACTATATTGCACTAAGTCATCGGGCAAAAATAATAGTAAAGTGAGTGCAGTGGTAAAAAAAAGCAAGCAAACAAAAACAGGTTGCAAGCGCCAAAGCCTTCGATTATAAAAATCTAAAAAGGAAAAGTTATCCTTATTTAGTGATTCGTGAATGATGCTTGTGATGAGAAAGCCTGAGATAACAAAGAATATGTCCACTCCTGTAAATCCTGATGGAAAAAAGGAGAGTCCTCCATGATAAATTAAAACCAGTATAATGGCGATGGCTCTAAGTCCATCAATATCAGGACGATATTTCATTCGATCTCGAATAAAAAGGGCAATGCTATCATCTTGATTAGGGTTTATCTACAATAGACTTTATTACATTGTTTTCACAGGAGAATGATATGAGTACACACCGTGTTTTTTTCGCAATTGTACCTCCTAAGGAAACACAAGTTCAGCTCTTTAATATTTTGCAGACGTTGAAACAGGCTATGCCAGCAAAATATATACGATGGATT
>JACPOX010000199.1 GCA_016191305.1 Legionella longbeachae
AGCTAAATTGATCGCATTTTTGACAGATACCTACGCATGCCAGACATGCTTTATACTGATTACGAATTGTTTCAGGGTTTTCGCACAACTTAGGCTTAATTTTTCAACCTATGTGATTTGTAACCAGTATATTACAAAGTGTGCACCTCTCACTGTACAGGGAACATGCGTAAAGTCTGTCCACAAGGCCATGGGGTCGTTTAAAGATCACTTCTCTTATTGTTCAGTTCCAGGTGCTGTTGACATAGAGTAACTCGTGTAAAGTAACTGGGTTTTCAATCGCTTCAGAGGAAAATCCAGACAAAGCTTGAGTATAGAAATGTCAATGATTCCAATTGAACCTCTAAGGTTGAGCCTTTTACTATCTCAACTTAAATGATTGCGCCCTAAATAATGGGGTAATAGATGGAAAAAATGTTAATCAATGCAATGCAAACTGAGGAAGTTCGTGTTGCACTTATTAAAGACAATTATTTATTTGATCTGGATATTGAATGTCCTGGTGAAATAAAGAAAAAGGGGAATATATATAAAGCAACAGTGACTAGAAGAGAACCAAGCCTTGATGCAGTTTTTGTAGAATACGGTTCCAAACGTCAAGGTTTTCTACCTCTTAAAGAAATTGCACCTGAATATTTAAGTAAAAATCCAGAAGAATTTGGCGATGAAAAACCTCCAATTACTTCCTTAATCCGCGAAGGTCAGGAATTACTCATCCAAGTAGATAAAGAAGAACGTGGTAGCAAAGGGGCTGCATTAACTACCTTTATTACTTTAGCTGGATGCTACCTGGTTTTGATGCCTAATAATCCACGTTCCGGTGGCATATCTCGCCGCATTGAAGGTGAAGAACGTGATGAACTACGTGAAACACTTAATGCTTTAACTTTACCCGAAGATATGGGGCTTATTATCCGTACTGCGGGTGTTGGCAAAAGCCAGGAAGAATTACAAGACGACTTGGATATGCTTTGTAATCAATGGCAATCGATTAAACAGGCCTATAATACAGAACTGGCTCCTTGCCTCATTCACCAAGAAGGTGATGTGATTATCCGTTCTATACGTGATAATCTGCGCAAATCGATCAGCGAAATCATCATAGATGATCAGATTTCCTACATCAAAGCCAAACAATATATTGAACGTGTAAAACCAGAATTTTTACCCAACTTGAAGTTATACAATAGCAGTATCCCTTTGTTTAATTTCTATCAAATTGAAAGTCAAATAGAAACTGCATATCAACGCCAAGTCATGTTGCCATCTGGAGGTGCTTTAGTTATCGACCGAACCGAGGCCCTAGTATCAATCGATGTCAATTCAGCCAAAGCAACAAGTGGAACAGATATTGAAGCAACAGCCTTGAATACTAACATTGAAGCGGCAGATGAAATTGCACGTCAATTACGTTTACGTGATTTAGGTGGTTTGGTAGTGATTGATTTTATTGATATGAGCTCCAGTAAAAATCAACGGGATGTGGAAAATCGCTTAAAAGAAGCATTACAGGCAGACAGGGCTCGAATTCAGGTAGGTCGTATTTCTCGCTTTGGTCTTTTGGAAATGTCGCGTCAACGTCTTAGATTGTCTTTGGGAGAAAGCGCCCAAGAAATTTGTCCTCGTTGTGAAGGTCGTGGTACTGTACGTAATATTCAGTCCCATGGCTTATCTATTACACGTCTTATCGAAGAAGAAGCACTAAAAGAAAAGACTGCTGAAATACAAGTACAGCTTCCGCCTGAAATGGCCACTTTCATTATGAATGAAAAACGTAACTTCATTAAAGATATTGAAAAAAGACATAATGTGATTGTAATGATTATTGCTAATCCTTACATGCATTTACCGCAGTATTCAATTACTCGTTTGAAAGAAGATAATGTAGGTAAAACCAAAAAGCCCAGTTATACATTGATTCAACAACCTGAATTACAAGTTACAAGCGGTGAGCACGACAATGCTTCACGCGATGAACCCGCAGTTAAGCCATTTACAGATCATCAGCCTGTTAGAAACTCACAAACAAGTTTCATCAAACGTTTATGGTCAAGTTTATTTGGTGGGCAAACGGATTCAGCAACTACTGAAGCACAAAGTGATGCCAAGAAAACTCAAAACCGTAATCAAACCCAGGTAAAATCATCGAGAGCTCCTTCTGCTAACGATAGAAGACCACAAAATCGAAGACGCAGACCCAGTGGAAATCAACCACAACGGGCTGGTGGTTCCTCCACTTCTTCCCCCAATCCTAACCAACAGCGCAGAAGACCTGGCCAGCCCCAACAAGGCAGTGTCAAACCCAATGTTCCAAGAGTGGATGGCAATAAAAAAAGAGAGCCTGTAATTAAAGAATAGTGAAAATGTCATTAGTGTGTTATTCCTGCCTTCGCGGGAATAACACAGTTTTTTGAATACTCTCAAGTTTAACAGCTATGGTATAGCAGTCATTGTCTCAGCTCCGAAGAAGCCTAAAATTAACAATACCAAGAAAATAACAATAAATAAAAAGAAAAGTGTTTTAGAAATACTTGTTGCTGTTGATGCAATGCCACGAAAACCAAATAAACCTGCAACAATAGCGATGACTAAAAATATAAGCGCCCACTTCAACATAACGATCTCCTTGACGTAGGTTGGGTCCCTGACCCAACATGAAACAGCAGCCTAACGTATAGCTTTTTGTTGGTCCATGAGCCCCACCTACATCCTACGTTTATTTACATCAATCTGAGGTCAAACCCTCTTACTATTTGATTATAGATGAAAAAATAAAAGATTTGGAGATATAGCTATAGCCCGGTAGCAATCGGATTAACGCCAATATTAGGATTTATACCGCAATCATCAAGAATTTTGAGTAAATTATTACCTTTTTTTGTTAAACGTTTAATACAATATTCTTCAAGATAGCTTTTTAAAATATATTCATAATCAGGTAAAATCAGAACAGAAAGTATTTTCTCAGCTATTTCCAAATCTCGTTTGTTTTCATTATTACAGGCTTGAAATAATACGCCTCCCAGCATTGCTGCAATACTTGCCTTGCGTGCAGGATTCGCCAAATAAAAACGCTGAATGCATTCATCAATAGCTCGTTCTTTATCCCATATTACCCACTCATCATAGAAAGCCATAGTCGTACCGAGATCTAAAACAGAAGACTTATCTAAGATTTGTATGGCATAAGCTACAGCGACTATGGCCTGTATATTAGCCCAAGAACAATTTCCACTGATTTGTGAACTAATAGGCATTGTTGCTACAGGAATTAAACCTAAATGTTGATTGATTACATGGTGGAAATATCGTCTTTTTTGCTTTTTGTAAAGAAAATCCTGTAAAAAATGGATATCAAACTCTTCAGGTCTACTGATTTTATAGATATTTACGCTACCTTCCTGCAAGCTATTCTCACCTCTGTCAATTTTAGCCCACCACTGACCAAAACGAACAAAGCCCATGGCATGACCTCGACTTGCTGCTGGAAGAATTAACATAGGGGCATTTAATAATTGATGTAGGCGTTGTATTTGCTCCGTACCCAACATAGGCAAGTGCTGATATTGCAAAAGCTCTTCCGCATAAGTAAATGCATCTATAATCACATGAACTAAGGGAAAAAATTCGCGTAAATGACGAGTAGAATAGCTGCTGATGAATCGTCTTAATGCATCTTTAATCACCGCAACAGTAAACTCCAGAATAAATCCTTCATAATCTAATTCAATAAATTCACCCTTGGCATTAACAATATCTACATCACCTTGTAGTTCAAATCGATGACCTAAAATTTTGCCATTAATAAAATCTAAAGCAAAATCAAGTTTCGCTCCGTTTTGATAAAGTAAATGTTTGAGTGGATCCTGACGTCTTAATACAGGATAAACAAGCACAGAAAGTCCATTACGCGTATACGCATTAGGATTAGCCCCATAACTTAATAATAAACGAGCCAATTCTACATCATTATTATCTACAGCCCAGTGTAAGGGAGTTCTTCCGGTTACATCTGCTTTATTGACATCGGCTTTATGAGCGATTAATTGCTCGGCAATTTTGACTTGACGTGTAATAGCACATTCAATTAAAGGCGTAAAACCATATTCATCTATATCATCAAGAGAATCACCTGAACGAAGATAAGCTTCAAAATCAGGCATTTTATGGCTGATTATGTCACTTGCAATTGTCATCAAGGACCTCGGGGTTTAGGTGTTGAAGAAAATTTTGGCATATTCCCTAAACGGTGTTGTTTTTCCTGTTCTTGATTGCGTCGTTCATTATCGTACTCTCGTCGCGCTGCAGTATTTAAAGGAGGCTCCGGATTTAAAGGAGAATCAATTCCATCAAAGCGCTGACTATCTAATACAGGATGTTGTAATATATCATTTTGTAATTCGCCTTCTGGACTATTGGGGACTACTTCATGGTCTGGATGTTCACGTGCGTTCACACGTCCCAATCGCATCTCGCCTTGCTGTTCTGCAAGACGTCTTTTTCGTTCCATCGATTTGGTTTCTGCAGCCAAAAGAGAGCCTTCACGTCCAATATTAGGTAAACGTGTTGGCAAATCAGTACCACGTATTTTATTTTTAGTGCTCATAAAATGAGTATATACCAAAAAAACTTATAGAGTTTGGAAATTATATTACAAAAAATCCTTTTGCAAAATTTCAGCAATCTGCACTGCATTAGATGCAGCACCTTTGCGAATATTATCAGCAACTACCCACAAATTTAATCCATTAGGAGATGATATATCTTGTCTGATACGCCCAACAAATACTTCATCATGCCCAATAGCATTTTTAAGCACCGTAGGGTAGCTTGCTTTACTCATATTATCAATAACTTTAACGCCTGGAGCTTTAGAAAGCAGTTTGCGTGCCTCCTCGGCAGTCATTGGTTTTTTTAATTCTATGTGAATGGCTTCAGAATGCCCATAAATAACCGGTACTCTGACCGCTGTAGGATTCACCATAATGTTATCATCTTCCAAAATCTTTCGGGTTTCCCACACCATTTTCATTTCTTCACGGGTATATCCATTTTCTTCAAACTGATCAATATGCGGAATGACGTTAAAAGCAATTTGTTGTGGATAAACAGATGAAGTCGCAGGTCGACCATTTAAAAGATCACCTACTTGGGCGATAAGTTCGCTAATGGCTTTTTTGCCTGTGCCAGAGACAGACTGATACGTTGCTACATTAATTCGAGTAATTCCTGCAACATCATACAAAGGCTTTAGAGCAACAACCATTTGAATGGTTGAGCAATTAGGATTGGCTATAATTCCTCTCTTTGTATATTCAGCAATGCAATGCGGATTTACCTCAGGAACCACTAAAGGAATATCTTTTTCATAACGAAAAGAAGAGCTATTATCAATAACCACACAACCTGAAGCAGCGGCCTTAGGTACATATTCTTTAGATACGGAACCTCCAGCTGAAAATAAGGCAATGTCTACCTTGCTAAAATCAAATTCAGCCAAATCCAAAACATCCAATTGTTTGTTTTTAAACCTAACGGTTTTACCTATGGAACGTGAACTCGCTAAGGGATAAAGAGTCTTTATGGGAAACTTTCTTTCTTCCAATACAGTTAAAAAGGTTTCTCCAACAGCGCCTGTGGCACCCACTATGGCTACATTTAATTCTCTGCTCATTTTACCCTCTTTTACTTTATGTTATCGCTTTATGTCTCAAAAAATGATCCATCAATACTAAAGCCATCATTGCTTCAGCTATAGGCACAGCCCGAATTCCGACACAAGGATCATGTCGCCCTTTAGTCACTACAGACACCTCATCTCCAAATACATTAACTGTTTTACCTGGAGTGGTAATACTTGAAGTCGGTTTTAAAGCAATACTAACGTCTACAGTTTGTCCTGTAGAAATTCCCCCTAAAATCCCGCCTGCATGATTACTAAGAAAACCTTGATGCGACATTTGATCGCGATGCACCGAACCTAATTGGTTGACCGCAGAAAATCCTGCACCTATTTCAACACCTTTAACCGCATTAATCGACATCATCGCATATGCTAAAGTTGCATCCAGCTTGTCAAATACAGGATCACCAAGTCCTATAGGTACATTTTTAGCAAGTATTCTAACTTTAGCTCCAACGGAATCACCTTGTCTTCTTAATTGATCAATAGAGTCAGCCAGAGCTGTAATTTGTTTGTTATTAGGACAGAAAAACGGATTATTATTAATTTCTGCTTCATCATCAAAGTGCAAAATCAAGTCACCCATTTGCTGCAAATAGCCTACTATTTCTAGTTTTAAATTACGCTGCAAATACAAACGAGCAATAGCACCTGCGGCTACACGGGCTGCAGTCTCGCGCGCGGAGGAACGACCACCTCCCCGATAATCTCTATACCCGTATTTATGATGATAAGTAAAATCCGCATGCCCTGGGCGAAACAGATCTTTTATTTCTTCATAATCACGAGAACGTTGGTCGGTATTCTGAATCAGCAACGCTATGGGTGCTCCGGTAGTTTTACCTTTAAAAACACCAGAGAGAATTTGCACCTTATCTTCTTCCCTTCTTTGCGTCGTATATTTGGACTGCCCTGGTTTGCGTTTGTCTAGAAAGGGTTGGATGTCTTCTTCAACGAGTAATAAACCCGGAGGACAACCATCAACCACACAGCCAATTGCTGGGCCGTGGCTTTCACCAAAAGTGGTTACTGTAAATAAGGTTCCAAATGTATTACCCGACATTAAAGTACTCTTCAAGCTGTTGCTTAGTTAATAAAAATACCCCTTGTCCTCCTTGACTCAGTTCAAGCCAAGTAAAAGGAACATGAGGATAAGCGTCACACAAAGCTTCCTCACTATTTCCAACTTCTACAATCAAGATACCCTGGGCACTTAAATATTTATGAGCATTTTGGAGAATTGCATCAACAATAGCCAAACCATTATTGCTGGTTTCCAAAGCCAAAACAGGTTCATGGCGAAACTCATCAGGTAAAGTTTGCATCTCTTCCTTACCTACATAAGGCGGGTTGCTAACAATTACATCATAGCTTACTTGCGGCACTTTAGCGAAACAATCAGACTCGATTAAGCTAAGTTGCTCTTCTACCCCTAATTGCTCACAATTAATTGCAGCAACAGCAAGGGCTTCACTGGATATATCAACCGCATCGACTTTAGCATCAGGAAAAGCATAACAACAAGCAATCGCAATACAACCACTACCAGTACACAAATCAAGTATACGATGTACCTTATCAACCTCTATCCATGGAGAAAATTCATTTTGTATGAGTTCTGCTATAGGCGAACGTGGGATCAGCACACGCTCATCTACATAAAAAGGTAAATCACAAAAATAAGCTTCTTTTATCAAATAAGGGACAGGCACTCGATGGTTAATGCGTTTTTCAAGTTGCTGACATATATGTTTTTTTTCACTACTCGTTAAACGAGCATTGAGCAGATTAGGATCTACATCATAAGGCAAAGACAAGCTTCGCAGAATTAAAGACTGTATGTCGTCCCATGCATTGTCAGTACCATGGCCATAATATAATTGTGCATTTATTGCGCATGACAAACTAAAACGCAAAAAATCCAAAATAGTGACTAACTCTTCAGTTTCTTTTAGTATATAACTGCTCATAGGATTGTATTCTCATCCAGAAAAAGTACAAATTGTACCCTAATTTAAAAAACAAATGTAGCCTTAATCATTTGTCGTCTCTCCTGAGGTATACTTAATCTATAACTTATGAATTTTGACCTAAAATGAACGATGATTTTCTCTCTGATGAGGACAAAATCTTATTCCGAGAATCCATGCGCTCGGTAAAGCCTTTAAATGAAAAAACAAACCGAGTTAAAACAGCAAAACCACAGCCACCAATACCATTAAAAAAAAGATCTCCAATGAAACCCATCGAAAAAAAAGAATATTATTTATCTGATGTCATTGTAGATACCATTCTTTCCGAAACAATCTTGTCCTACGCCCATCCAAGTCTTTCTAGACAACGCTTTAAAGAATTAAAAAATGGGCAAATTTATTGGGAAGCCCGTTTAGATTTACATGGCATGAAAAGTGAAAAAGCCCGTGATACATTATGCCACTTCATTCATACACAGATACAAAATAAAAAACGGTGTCTCCTTATTATTCATGGAAAAGGCGGTTATTTGGGCGCACCACCAATAATTAAAAACCTACTTAATCGCTGGTTACCTCAATTCAATGAGGTTTTAGCTTTTCACAGTGCTTTAGCTAAAGATGGAGGTGGCGGTGCAGTATATGTTCTACTTAAAAGAGATAAATTGTAGGGGCTTGCGTTCATTCTCTATTCTGAGGATAATTCCCGGTACGAATATCATACCAAGAGTGAAACATGGAACATTTAGGCCAATTTATTATAAATCACTGGCAGCTATGGCTCGCCTTAATCGTAGTTTTATTGTTAACCTTTATCAATGAATTAGCATCCCAGAAAAAGAAAGCGAAAGAACTTTCTCCTCAAGCTGCCGTAGACTTGATGAATAATGAAAATGCGATAATCATCGATTTACGCGATAAAGAACTTTTTAAGCAAGGACATATTATTGATTCCATTAACGTCAAAAACGAAGATTTTGAACAACAAAAAATGGATAAGTATAAAAATAAACCGATTATTTTAGTCTGCGCACGTGGTTTGCAAGCCTCATCACTAGCCAACAAACTTCGAACACAAGGTTATCAACCTCTAGTACTTAAAGGAGGAATTGCTGCCTGGCAAAACGCCGATCTACCGTTGATTAAAGGAAAGTAGATCATGGCTGAAGTGATCATGTATGGTACTGGTTATTGCCCTTATTGCCATAAAGCAAGAGAACTATTGCAGAAAAAAAACACTTCATTTACCGAGATTCGCATCGATCTCCAGCCCGAATTGCGTGATGAAATGATGGCGAAAAGCGGTAGACGTACTGTGCCACAAATTTTTATTAATGGCCAACATATTGGTGGCTGCGATGATTTATATGCCCTGGAAGCTCAGGGAAAACTCGACAAACTACTAAGAGGATAAGAATAACATGAACCAAACAGCAATGCAGGATCAACAGAATAATGAAACCCAATTCATGATTCAAAGAATCTATGTTAAAGATTTATCTTTTGAAACGCCAAACACTCCTGCTGTATTTCAACAAAAATGGGAACCTGAACTTAATCTTGAGATCAATACCAGTACTAAAAAATTGGAAGAAAATGTATTTGAGGTTGTATTAGTAGTTACTGCTACAGTAAGCAACCAAAAAGCAACTGCGTTTCTGGTGGAAGTAAAACAAGCAGGTATTTTCACTATTCAAGGTGCTCCAGGAAATCAATTGGATCATTTATTAAATAGCTTCTGCCCAAGTATTCTATTTCCTTATGCACGTGAAGCAATTACATCCCAAGTAATTAGTGGTAGCTTCCCACAGCTTGTTTTAGCACCTATTAATTTTGATGCTTTATACATGCAACAACTTGCAGAAAAACAAAAAGCAACTGAAGAGACAACTACAAATTAATCCGATGTAAGTTGGGCCAGGGGCCTAATGGCGCTGCCTTAAGGCAAAAAACCCGGTTTTCCTACGTCCTGCGGCTTGTCCGCAGGATCCAGGGCTCTAGGCACAGAGCGAGATTTCTGGATCCCGCGAACAAGTCGCGGGACGTAGTGCATAGAGAGAATGAGCTTAAGGCAGCGCCATTAGGCCAGGGGCCCAACCTACATTAGCACAGAGTTATAAATGAACATTCACAAGTTACGGCTCTTATGAACAAAAAAATCGACCAAAAAACTATTGCTATATTAGGTGCTGGCTCATGGGGTACAGCCGTTGCAATTCACTTAGCCAATATAGGACATCATGTTTTGTTATGGGCCCATGACCCCCAACATATTGCGCTTATGAGGGAGCAGAAAGCAAACTTGCGTTATTTACCCGATGTTTCTTTTCCTGAAACTTTAGTTCCTTCAAATCATTTTGATCAATGCATACTCGAAGCAGATTACGTCATTATTGCTGTTCCTTCCCATGCATTTGCAGAACTTATTACTAAAATGAAAAAGCCGCCGCAAGGTTTAGCTTGGCTTACTAAAGGAATTGACCCTCAGAGTCATCAACTTTTGAGTGAACTCATTACACAGCATTTTGGTCCATCTTATCCGCAAGCAATTATTACTGGACCCTCTTTTGCTAAAGAAGTAGCCCATTGCTTACCTACCGCCTTAACTTTAGCTTCGAATAATCCAAAATACCAAAAAAACATTCAAAATCTATTGCACCATAATAATGTACGTGTATACCTAAGTGATGATCTCATTGGTATCCAGGTTTGTGGCGCCATTAAAAATGTTCTGGCTATTGGTTGTGGAATCAGTGATGGCCTAGGTTATGGTGCCAATGCAAAAGCTGCATTAATCACACGAGGTTTAGCTGAAATGGAGCGTCTAGGCCTTGCTTTAGGAGCACGTGCAGAAACCTTTCTTGGTTTGGCAGGTGTAGGTGATCTCGTATTAACTTGTACAGATGATCAATCACGCAACCGCCGTTTTGGTTTGCTTTTGGGACGTAATCTCAGTATTGATGAAGCAGAAAAACAAATTGGCCAAGTTGTAGAAGGAAAAAGTAATGCAGCCCAAGTCTGTATCATTGCCAAACAGCACCAAGTAGAAATGCCCATCTGTGAACAAATCAATGCCCTATTAGAGGGAAAAATTAGTGCCAAACAAGTGGTTCAGAATTTAATGAGTCGTCCGCCTAAAGAAGAAATTTTAAGGTGAACAAATCTATCAAAGGCAGCCTGGATGCAGCGCTGTGTGCGTAATCCAGGGAATCCATGCGCAGCATGGCTCATTCAATCATTAATGTACCGCTTCGCGGGGTTCCCGGATTACGCGCACAGCGCTCCATCCAGGCTGACGTTATTGCGTTAACGGTTACGATTTATGGCTTAACATCCACCAGCTCAATATCAGCAAATGCTAACTGCTGACCTAAAAATATTTCGCCGACCGTCTGGAAGCGTTTGATTGAATCTGTTACTAAATAATTTACGGTGGGATAAGTTTGTGGATCATTATTCAGCAGATTTTGATTTTTTAACAGACGATGCAAAGAGATAGAAGTTGCATGTGCCGAATCAACTAGTGCGACCCCCTCAGGTAATAATTGAGTTAACAAGAACTGAAACACCGGAAAATGCGTACATCCTAATAGAACAGTATCAGCATCAGTGAAATCATCCAGATAATGTTTTAAGGCTTCTCGTGCTACCTGATTATTGACCATGCCCTCTTCTGCCAAAGCAACCAAAACACTACAAGCCCGCGTGCTGATTACTGCCTGTGGTAAGTGTTGGGTGATGAGCTGTTGATAGGCATTCGAAGCAATAGTTGTTTCCGTAGCTAAAACCACAATACGTTGATTTTTGGTTGCTGCAACTGCCGCAGCAGCGCCTGGAGCAACCACACCCAATACAGGAATATCGGGCAGCATAGTCTGCAAATAGGGTAAAGCCGCAGTAGTGGCTGTATTACAGGCAATAACTAAAGCCTTGATACGACGTTCCACCAGCAATTTTGCCATCTGCATGGCATATTGTTTTACCGTATCTGGGCTTTTAGTACCATAAGGAAGCCGAGCCGTGTCGCCCAAATAGACAAAAGATTCTTGTGGCAATCCCTGCCGTAACGCGCGCAAAACAGTTAAGCCACCCATCCCTGAGTCAAATACACCAATTGCCAATTGGTTTAAATTCACTTTTGCCCCTTATTATTATTTGATTTTATGTTCTAGAGATAATTCCGTTACACCTTGTTTCTCTTTTAGGTTTTCAACTTTCTGGTGAATATTCTTCCTACCCAGATCTAATTCTTTTTTCATAGCTTGCTGTACCTGGGTATCTAATTCTTTAGATTCCGCTCTCTTTCCTTGCTCTTTTTCAATTTTGTTTATTGATTTTTCTACAACTTTCTTTATAGACGGTTCAAATTCTTTAAAATTTCTTACATAACAAGAATTTTTAGCAAGCTGCCCTATCAGATTTTTCTCATCAGCAGGATCAAAATTGTTAGAACCACGTATCTTTATTGCCTCAGGAGAAAAGTTCATTTTAGGATTTCTTTCCCCTAGAAGAACCAAAGCAGTCCATATATATTTTAACTCTTCTTCTTTACCAGCAACTCCTTTTAACACAATAGGGTTGTCTTTACTTGGTGGCTCATCCAAATTGGCCAGAATCTGAGCAGCAAATGCAAACGCAAAATTTACTTGTTCATTCCGAAGAGTTGTATTGCTCTTAGGGTCTAACGTATCAGAGCAAGTAGGGAATTGAATCAGTGTAAGTCTTGCTGGTTTTCTATTTTCACTTCCGTGCACAAATTGGTTAAGCGCACCAACAGGGGATGGATCATAAGTAAAACGCCCTTTAACCTCAACTGGTTGATTAGTGCTTGTTTTAAGTTCAATTTTTTGATTAAAAGCAACTACCTTACCATCAATTTTCTTCCCTGAGATATAGTCCGCATCCTGATCGCCAGCTATAATACCCCCGCGGGCATTAACATTATATGATTTATCATCACCCGCCATTCCTTGATTCAAATCTGTCATCTTGCTACGATCCATTGTATGGATATCAAATTCACTGTCTACATAAACAGTTCGCTCTTCATCCTTAATCGCCTTGTCAAATTCTGGCAAAATATCCTTTACTATATAACTTTCCCTATCCTGATACCAATTTAATCTTGTAACAATGTTGTCTATTGTCTTTTGAAGGTTTTTTTGTTCTTCAGTCTGAGCATCGGTTTTAAGGTATTTAAATTCCTCTAATTTTATCTCTAAGTAATCTTTTTGAATTTTACATCGATCAAGTAATTTCATATAGTGTGCTTTGAGATCCATAGTTTGGCTTTTTGATAATCCTGCCTCGAGCTTATATTTTTCTTCGCCAATCTCATGAACCGGTATAAGCTCGAGATCCTGATTAAAAACCTGATCATGCTCCTCAAAGTATTTATTAGTTTCATTTATCACATATTTACTATATGTCATTGAAGGAGTTCTTATCTCATTTTTTTGCTTTTGTTCTTTTAAATAATCAATTTTTAGTTCATTAAATACAGTTGGAGTAAGCTGTTGACTTAGTTGATTTTTAAGATCTTTTTGCTCCTGAGTTATACCTTGCGAAGGAATTAACTTATCAAGAAAAGCCTCAGAAGTGTCATTTTCACCAACAGCCTCATCAAAAGTCTTCCATAATTTCGAGGTCACTGCATTTTTATCTGCAATTATGCCTAGAAATGCACCGCATTTGGGTGCTTGTAAACATAAGTTAATAAATTTATTGGCTACAGCAAAATTTGTTTGGGCATCAAGCTTTTCCAATAATGGCTTATTTTGCTTATGTTCTTCAATTACCTTTTTAAAAACATTATTATTATCATCAATATTTGCATAAACATCTACAGCGCCAAAAGCCTCGTATAATTTATTTTTATCTTGATTAATTTGAGTGTGAATATAATCTATTATTTCTTTGTATACCCATTTATCAGATTGATTATTAGGAAGATTCCGAACCTTACTATAATCAGAAAAGGATTTTAATTTATTATTAATATTCTCAATTATTTGGTCATTTAGTTCTTCTGAAGGATAAAGATTAGCTAAAACCCTAGCGATTTCAGCATTATGGATCTTTTTAAATTGAGAAACGCTATTATTTTCTTTTACTAGTGCAGATACATCATTCTCAGTTCCCAAATAGTGCTGAATCACCTTTGGACTATTTGACTGAATAAGGAATAACAAATCCTTTTTATTAGTCAACATCTTATCCTGCTGTGTAGGATTTAATTCACTAAAGGCCTTAATAAGTTCCGGATGAGCCTTCGAGCCCAGGCGGGAAACCTCATCAATCTGCAATTTAAACTGCTGGATCCGAATTGCTCCTTTTAAAGCAGGTAAGTCTTCTTCTTTAAGAAAATTTAAGTCATCTATACTTACACCTATAGCACTAGCTAAGGCAGTTTGAACCTCTTTAAAATCTTTGGCTTTTCCAAGAGCAAGTAGCTGAGGCTGATTTGTTAACTTACTAATATAATTCTTTGCTAAAGCCAATTTTAAAGAGGCAATAGATTTTTCATCCAGTATTGCTTTATCGATTATGGCGTCATCTTGTGCATTCACAAGAGGAACGTTACGATCTTGATGATTATAATTATTAATAGCTTTTAATGCAGTTGCAATGTTCGGATGTGCTTTAATTACATTAGCTAACAAGTCAGCTGGTACATTCTCAAGCTTTGACAACTTGGCTTCCATGTATTTAGCACATAATTTTTTTTGTACTTCAGTTGCAATATCCTGAGTGTCATCCTGAAGATGATCTTTTATGATACCTTTATAAGCACCTGTAATATCTGGTAATCTTTCTACGAGTTCCTTTCGAAAGACATCGGGATCTGCTGTTGCAAGGAAAAGGTTTGCTCCTAAAAGATTTTCGCCTGTACGATCATATTGTGGCGCTTTTTCTTTAAATTGAGCATTGCCTCTCTTTTAATTTCTTCCAACGCATCGTTAGTCAAAACCTTTTTTTTATCTTGAGTCCATGCAGGCACTTCAGCTAATTTAATTCCTAGATTTGTTAAGTCCTTTCCTGCCAAATAATCTCTGCAGGCATCGTCATTATTTTTTAAAATATTAATTAAAATTTCAGGCCCTGCTAGTTTTAAGCCAAATTTAACCCGTTGTTCTGCGGCTTTTTGTTGCATCATTATGAAAGAATGAGATTGCATTTCTTCAGATAAATAATGCGTGCTCGTCTGAGGGTTGAACTTAAATGCAGTTTTAAGAACCCCTAATCCGCCTTGTTGAGGTGGATTTTCTTGCAGCAATCGATTGTCCACTGATTGCCATAATGTACTATGCGCGAATATAGCTTTCCTAAAAGAATCATAACAGGTATCCTCTATGATATTCTTTTTATTAAGGGTTAAATCTACTTTAAGTATATCATCTAACGCGTCATTTCTTTTTTTTTCGTTTTCGTTCCGTAAAACCTCAGTATTATTAAGCGCTTCTAAAAACATTTTGTTATAAGCCATAATCGCATACTCCACAGATCATTATGTATTCATTTTAACCTAATTTAATTAAATTAACCTTAACTTTCATCATTAAGCTCATTTTTGCATACATAGTTTTCAAGATAAGCTCACATTATAAGAGTAGTATAGCAAGTTTAAGAGATTACATTCTGAAAATTGTACAAATTGAATTTTTATTTTCATGAATCGATCTGATGATCATCAAACAGAGCAAGTGGGGCCAGGGCTTGCAAAAGCAAATGCAAAATTCTACTAAACCCCAGTTACCCATATGAACGTTCCAAAGGAATATCGATAATTCTCGGCTTAATAAGCCTCAGAATCGTTTAGAGAGCAGAGTAAGTGGGTATCCCCTTTTGCTGCATTTGATCTCTTTCATTTACTTCTCTAAATATGTATCCAGTCATCTGAACTTATACTACAATAAATTATTTTCAAAATTAAAGAAGATAACATCCCAATGCGTTGTGTATTACATTTATTTTTAGGACTTATCCTTATTTTTAGTTGGCCTAAAAATGCATTTTGCTCCCTCGAGCAAGATTTTCAAACCTGGTTAAACATTACCGCCATTGGCAAAACTCATAGTGAAAACAAATTTTGGAGCCGGGTGCGGTACTGGTTGGAAGGACAACAGCGCTGGGGAGAGGACAGCAGCCATTTTTCACAAACTTTATTACGCCCAGGACTGGGTTACGCATTAACCGAAAATACCACTATATGGCTAGGGTATGGGTGGGTCTATACTGGAGAACCATTTACCTCAAATACATTTGAAGAAAATCGAATTTGGCAACAGCTTTTATGGGTTAAAACCCATTTACATCTAACATTGACCAGTAGAACTCGTATGGAAGAGCGCTTTTTGGAAAATGCTCCTAAAACAGCATATAGATTTCGACAATTAGTAAAAATGTCCATTCCTTTTAAAAATCAGCCCAAAATAAGTTTTGCCACAAGCGATGAGGTGTTTTTCCACCTTAATAATTTTATCGGCGCAAATAATCGTGGTTTTGATCAAAATAGATTATTTGTGGGTTTAGGTTATCAATTAAATCCATTTATCAAAACAGAAATCGGTTATATGAATCAGTATATTCGACGTGTGGATGTTCCTAATTTTCTTTCAAACATCTTGTCTATAAATTTTTATCTTAGCCTATAACTTAACAGAATTTTCTAGCTATTCTTAATGCCCCAGTTAATTTCAGGGCTCA
>JACPOX010000288.1 GCA_016191305.1 Legionella longbeachae
AAAATAGCTATTAATTTCCCTAACTGGAATAATATACAAGTCACTAGTTAATTTTGGTGGCAAGACCAGATCTAAAGAAAGGAGATTCACTAAGGACATAATATGATGTGGCGCTGTTTCAGGATGACATAAATACTCAATAAAATTTGCATCAAATTTAATAAAAAAATTTTTCACATATTCTATTAGCTTAATATCGCCAGATTCATTGATAGCTTGCAAATATTGCAGCAGAGATTGAGCACTTTCTGTATATTTGTGCATAGCCAGGGTCTGTGAGAGAACTTTTTTACGTTTCTGTGCAAATAAATTTAATCCTTGTTTAGAAAGGCTACTTAAACTCATCAAAGTTTCAGGATATAAACTCAAAGGGTTAGCAAGTTCTTGTGCATAACTATACAACACTGCTTCTCTATTCTCTAGGCTAGCCGCAATGGATTGAATAGTACGCTCATCTTCACACAACAGCCAACTATCTTTCCCTTTTTGCTTTAGCTTACTAAACCAAGAGAAACAAACATCTTGTTTGATAAAACAATTGCTCACATCTACAATGGAGTGATTTGCTTGGTACAAGAAAATTTGCTTCATTTGATTTTCAATTAAGATGGCACAATGATGTTCATTTACTAAATTATTGAGTTGTTCCTTACTTTCATTCATTGCTAAACTTGAATAAAAAATAATACGCTGCTTTGTATGCTCTTCATAAGCTTTTTGTTCATTTTCTGGAATATGCTGTTTTGAAGATAAAGGATTATTGTATGAAAATTTATTTTCTGAAATTATAATTTTTTCTTGCATTTATGACCGCCCGGAGTAATTCTCTTTAAAAAAATCTCTTGAAATGAATAAAGGTTCGAAATTTACAATGATAAAATAGTGATGTAAATCTCTTTGCTAAATAAACAAATCGCAATATCTCAATAACTCAGGGAAATTACAAAAAGATGGCGAGATCGCAAAGCCTTAACCTTAATCGAGACACAAGATAATACCGTGATGACCATTTTTGTAGACAGCGCAACATGTGTCGAAAATCTTTCGTTCCAAGAAGCCTATCATTACTTTATGCCCTGTTAACCAGGACACCAGGTATTGAGATTCATCCAAGATTTTTCCGAATTTTCAGCAGTTTCATAAGCAATCCCCCCAAAAAAAAGGTTTTAGGATTCGCGTTATGGTTTTACTCGCTTATTGCAACAAATTAATGAAAAACTAATGCTTCGCCCAGAATTGTTTAACCAAACAGGAAGCGTTATCACAGGCCATTCAACCACTATCGCGACCGTTGGATGAAGCTATAATTACAAGTCTTCTTTTTAGTGGTAGCCATCAAATTGCTGGAGAAAAACATTTACTAATGTATGTAGGGATGTATTGGGCAGTTTGATGGGTTCCTCATTTTTAATAAGGAAAATCCATCCATTATAAAATTTTTCCTATAGCAGTATCTTGAGGATGACTTTCATAACCATCGGGATCGTCAAAGAGCATAGTTATATAACCGTGATTTTGATAAAATTTTAAAGCCGCAGGAGAGGACTCAATATGCAAACTTTTATATCCCTGGCTTTTAAGCCATTTTTCACAGAGTTGCAAAAACTGACTACCGTATTGATGATTTCTTTTTTCTTCATCAATAACAATAATACGCATGGCCGCTCGGTGTTGAGGCCATAATTGCAAATGAACATAACCAATAATATTAATACCTTGATATAATACAAAATGCACATGATCTTTATGATCAAAAGTCCAAGTATAAGGATCAGAAAGGCCGGCTTTATCAAAAAAATAATACTGTCTAAAATGACGAGCAGCACTCCATTCTCTAGTGGTTAATGCCTGAACTATTCTTAATCCTGTAAACCCTGTCTTTTGATCAATACCAGCAACAAAATCATCTTTACCTAAACAATAAGCGGTAATGTCATTTGGATATTGATTTGCTAAATTTTTCTTTAACCGAGCATAGGCATCTCTATCATCCGGATGCGTTATCATCCAATCTCTAAATTTTATATGCCGTTCAATCTCAGAGTTTCCTTTCTCAAAAATGTGAATATTATGTGTTCTTTGGTTACCCCCTTTCTGGAAGTAACGGCGAAAAGGAATCCCATATTCGCCTTTAGCTTCATAACCAAGTGCTTGCATAGCAGCAGTATTTTTATCAACCTTCATGATATCCAAAACCACCGGAATCATGTCGATAACTGGTTTAGCAGCTAAACCAGGTACAGATGTTGATCCCACATGATAAACTTCAACACAATTATCGCCTAGGGCTTTTTTAATTGCCCGAGCTTCTGACTCAAATTGGATGGGCCATCTAGGATTATAGGAAAGCACTCTAATAAACCTTTCAACTTTTAAATCATCAACATTCAATGTCATTTTATAATGAGGAACAGGATGCCAAGAAGCAATAAACTCCCCTATAATTTCAAAACCAACTTTCTTATAAACATGAACTGCACGATTATTAGAAACTTCCGGATCAATAAGTACTATTTTTTTATCCGAAAATTGACTCAAGATAAATTCTTGAATCATCTGTACTGATAAACCTTTCCCTATATAATCCAACCTGCAAATAAATACATCCAGTGTGATCGCACCTTCCGGATACTCCTCTGATTTTTCTATTTCTGAGGTAATTAAATATGCAAAGGGGATCTCATTGTCATAGGCTATCCAATGAGTAGCCCAAGGTTCCCCATCATTCAAAAATTCATGAATGTCTTTTATCGTATTACTTAAACCATCGCCATGAAGCCATTCATTAATATGTGGCTGGCTAATCCAATCAAGAACAAGGTTTTCTTGTGTTTTATTCACTGGTTTAAAATGAAATCTGTTCTGATTATTCATGTTCATAATTGATTAAAATAAAATAGCTGGGATAATACCACATTTTAGTTCATAACAGCTCTATTGACTGACTTATAAAAATGAACCAAGTCCCCCCACGATGACCTTGGCAACAAAGCGATCTAGAACCTTATTTTCTAATCAACCAAGATGCAAAGGTTCTTGAATTTTTGCCTGGACCTATATCCAAAGAACAGATCAACGATTTCATGCAATATCAAAATCAACAGTACCAGATAATCTTCGCTCAAGAAAAGTCATGGAAAGAATTGGAATGGCTCATGATGTTGATGTTTTTTTTGCTCACCCAAAACTTCCTGTCGATCATCCTCTATCAAAACATGTTTTGTATCGAATTAAAAAATCATAACAGGTTAAGCCAAAATTATAGGCTTTTTAGTCGCATAAAATGGTAATTTACTTATCTACATCTCAATATTGTTATTTCTTATAATATTAGTATCTTTGTTTGGGACAGCATTCCTATGATCTGGAAAAAAACTCAATAACTGACGGAATGGGGTTATTATTGATTCTCCTTCATTTATCAACGAAGGTGTTTCTTCTGGTTTTTTTAGCGCATTATCGCTTGAAATAATCCAGGCTATGGGTTTCCAGAGCAATTCGAGAAAATGCGTGAATAGGCTTTTTTTATACTTATCCTGCGTTTTCTGTATTTGAATATTGAGGTATTTTTCAAGTTTATTTGCACTGCTATAATCCACTTGCTTTATACAAATTGCCAGTGCTTTATCTTGCTGCTCTTGATTTAGGCCAGCTCCTTCTTTGCCGAGAAGGTCCATAATTTTTGTAAAATTACCCAAGACATCAGCTGATTTTATCTCCTGATTTAATTCATTAACTAACTCGTCTTGTAAGAAAAATATCTGTTTCACATAACTTGCCATACGACCTTGTTCTGTTACTTTTATTTCTATATTACTATGCTCTGATTCTTGTATCAGTGTACGGTTGAGTTCGGTTTTACCCTGAAAAAGCATCGCCAATAGAAGGTGATCAAAATAGATATTTTCCCGTTCGTCTAGGAGGTCATTGGTTTGTTTGACTCCATTAGATCTCGCTATATCTTTTTGGTTATTCGTTGGGTCCATAGATGTAGTTTTTATAGTCCCACTACTAAGATACAACATGTTACTATTATGGTAGAAAACTTTTTCGCGATTGTTCGTTGCAGTCCTCCCCCTTTGTAATGGAGCTCCAAATAGGCCTGTGTATAATTTATCAAGTATAGCTCCTTTCAAACCTACTTTCTCTTGCTTATGCGCGTTGACTCTTAGGTGTTGTTTCTTAAGATTCTTTTCGTCAGTCAGTTTGACACATAAAATTTCTTCTACATGTAATCCTTCTTTCACCAAAGAGTCAGCAGGCATATTGTCCCAAAAACCACCATCCGCTATGGCGTGACCATGCTTATTTTTACCTGGTGTAAAAAGGAAAGGATGTGCTGCGGATTGTTGCACTTTGAGGGCAATAGATTCATTAGCATCTTCGGTATTTTCATTGTGTGTCTCTAATTTATTTTCAGAGCTATTTGTAGTGACCACGGAGAGGTTTTTAATGAGGTGTTGTTTTTCGACATGTAATATTTCTCTTAAGTTTTTCAAATCTGAAAAACAAATTCTGAATGAATCCTCTAAGATTAAGTTTTTTAGATCTGAAAAACAAACGCGGGGTGAATCTTCTACCGCTTTCCTAATTTCAGGATTAGGCCTAAATGCATTTCGAAGTAGCTCAAGTTTTTTGCTATCTTTTGAAAAATTAATAACATCTTCTATGGTATCAATAGTAAGGTTAATAGATTCTAGTTTTTTCTTATGCTGTTCTATTTTATATTCTAGCCATCCATATTTCTGAGAGCTTTTATTTTCAACGTGTTCTAAAAGCTTTTTGAATTGTAAAAAATAAATAAGTTCAAGTACATTACGTAAATGTTCTCCCTGCGCTCTAAGTGTTCCTTTATTGTCGAGCAACTTGACCAAGTTTAACTCATTGATAAGCAATGCCATTTCATTATTATTTAAGCCAATCGCTAAAAGACTAGATGTAATCGCACCGGCAGATGCGCCACTAATATGGGTGATGTTCTGCATAAAACCACGTTCATACATGGCCTCAATCATACCGCCATAAGCAATGCCTTTTGCACCTCCCCCACCAAGAACCAATCCCTTAGTAGTTGGTTTAACGATATGATAACCTTTTTTTGTGTTTTCAATAGTCCACAAATGATGTTTCAATTCTCTATTTTGCGTAGAATTTATTGGCTGATCTTTCATTAAAATGGCTCTTTTTATAATCTTATGTGAATAATTGTAACATTTACGAGTTAAGGTAATATTAAGAGGATTATTGTTCGGATTGCCGCATAGAATCTGAATGTTGAATAAAGTTAATTAATTCCTGAGCTATAGCAGAACTACCAAGCTGCTCCATTTCGTTTTTATCTATATGATTAACGAATAGCGTGATTACCACATCATTAGATTTTATCCAATACATATGAGAAATGAACCCTAACGTACCACCACCATGCCCCCAATACTCACCTGCTGGAGAATTATATTTAATCACTCCTAAACCATAACCCATTTTGTTGCTTTCTGGTGACAAAAATTGACCATTTTCTATATCAACGATATTGATTAATTCTTGTCGTTGTGTATCGGCTAAAAGTTTATCATCTGTCAATAAAAGCCTTAACCAAATAGCTGTATCATGCGATGTTGATACAATAGCTCCTGCTGCATTACCCCATGACATATTTTTATCAGTAATATCTTTAGGCTCATCAGAAAACATTCCAAATGAAGAATAACCATGTGCCATTCGTTGTAAAAAATCTTCACTATAGGTCTGTGAATAATAATAGGTATTGGTAAGATGTAATGGTTGCAATAAACGAGTATTCAGTTCCTCCTCAATTGATTTTCCAGTTACGGCCTCCATCAGCATACCTGCTAATACATAGTTAGTATTTGAGTAACTCCAACCCAACCCAGGAGAAAAATTCAGCTCTTTATCTTTAACAAAACTTACTAACTCATCTGAGGACCATTGCTTATTAAAATCACCCTCTTTCATTGACTGCCAGAACTCAGATACTTGAGTATAATTAAAAATTCCACTGGTATGATTAAGCAATTGTTGGATAGTAATGCTTTGCCAGGCATCTGGAATATTTTTTAAATAGCTTCCAATAGGATCGTATATTGATAACCGTCCCTCAGCTTCGAGTTGTAAAATAACCGCTGCAATAAACGATTTTGTTTCACTGCCAATTTGAAATAAATGATCAGACTGAATAGGAAAGGCGCCACCTATGGTGCTTGTACCACTGACAAAATCCCTCGGAACTTCTTCCCCAGGAAAGCTAACACTAACTTCAAGACCAGGTATTTGGTATTTTATTCGGTTTTCATCAATAATTTTTTGAATGCTTTCATTAATATTTTCTGCATAAGCAACATACATGGCAAAAATTACCATAAATATCACAAAAACTTTAAAATTGTTTCGCAAATTATCTCGCATTATTATCTCTATATCGGGGTTAATTTATAAAAGATCAATTGGCTCACTAGGTGCATCCGCTTCACTTTTCTTATATTTAGCTTGGTTATGTTTCATTTCAATAACATGTCGGTTATTTGGGGTTAGAAGTGCATTTAATTCTTGTAGTACACTACCACAAACACCTCCTTGTGATTTTTCGTGTCGATAATACAACCACCCTTTGCGCTCTAACCATAAACCAAACTTATCTAGCAGGAACAGAGCAAAAATAATTTCTATCGTGAATGTAAATAAATTCATGTTAATTACCTAAATTGAAATGAAACAAGACTGGAATTATTTACTTGAAGCGGCAAAATATAGCCGCTTCTTTATCAAATGAACCCTTAATTCATGAACCAAGTGGTTAATGGGAATGCAATTAATTCACCTGCAATAAGGGGTAAAATAAATCCTAACCATAGTTTTTTGCCCACAAGTCCTGAAGACTCTTTCATTGCGTAAAAATAAAGAATTATTTGCCAAACGATTAAAACCGTTCCAATCACACCAAGTATTTTTAAGCCCATAGATGAATGAAGTGGAATTCCCTTGCTCATGTCAATATCTAAAATCGTTGGATTAATCATTCGTGCAAAATTCACAATGACTGTAAACAATAACAAGGGGAATCTAGCTAAGGATAGCGTGCCTAAAAAGTCAATAATACGAAGTTTTTTATTCTGCAGCATTTTTGCTGCAATAAAAAACAGGGTAGTTAATATCAGCAAACAGATTATATTTTGGTAGGCTAACAATAAAAACCCAATATCCATGCTTTGTTTGACAACCGCTGACGCATTAATGGTAGTTAAAGGACCTAAGAAATACAGTTTTGCTAGAACGCCCATGTAACTCATGGTCAATAGGATGATTATTCCAAAAATTAGAGCTTTAAAACCAGCTATTTTTTGAAATGGATTAAGAAATAGTGACGACTCCATTCTCGAAAAAAATGATTTTTTCTTCATAGCTATTAAAAGAGTATTGTAATCATCGAGAGTAATTTTATTTTCTCTCAACATACCCATCAATCGTTCTTTATCATTTTTCATGTTCGACCTCATAATTTAGCTAACATTTTAGCGGCTTCTAGAGCGGAAATTTTGCCGTCCTCGACCAATTGAAGAATCT
>JACPOX010000261.1 GCA_016191305.1 Legionella longbeachae
ATATCAAGAGCTGAAAGTTCTGTATTTTCCATCAATGCCCGTGCAGCTGCTTGAGCAAAAGGCCCGCCAGAACCAATAGCAATTAGGCTATTTTCAGGTTCAATCACATCACCATTACCGGTGATAATCAGAGAAGATTTACTGTCCGCTACAGCCAAAACTGCTTCAAGTCGACGTAACATTCTGTCGGTACGCCAATCTTTAGCAAGTTCGACAGCAGCACGCACCAAATGACCTTGATGCATTTCCAACTTACTCTCAAAACGTTCAAAAAGAGTAAACGCATCCGCAGTGCCTCCGGCAAAACCAGCAATAACTTGATCCTTATAGAGGCGGCGCACTTTGCGTGCGTTACCTTTCATCACTGTATTACCTAAAGTTACTTGACCATCACCACCAATAACTACTTGATTTCCGCGTCTTACTGAAAGTATTGTTGTCCCACGAAATTGTTCCAAAATTAAGTCCTCAAATCAAAACAGGAACCATTTAGATGGGGATGATTGCCAAAAAAACAAGGGGCTGAGAAACAGTTCAGTTTAAAAAAGATAATCCATGTGGTAAATGCTCTAGTCCAAGATGTTCTGCAATACTTTGACCCACATCTGCAAAAGTATCACGACGACCAATAAAACGACTACTTAGACCTTGACCATACACTAAGACCGGAACATGCTCGCGTGTATGATCTGATCCGGGAAAAGTTGGATCGCAACCATGATCCGCGGTAATAACAACAAGATCATCAGGTTTTAATAAAGCATCAAGTTCAGGAAGTCTGGCATCAAATTGTTCGAGTGCAGCCGCATAACCTGCAACATCACGACGATGTCCATAAGAAGAATCGAAATCAACAAAATTAGTAAAAACTAAACTACCTTCTGGAGCAGTTTTCATCGCTTCTAAGGTTGCATCAAATAAGGCCATATTGCCATCAGCTTTAATCGTTTGAGTTATTCCCTGATGTGCATAAATATCGGCAATTTTTCCTAGAGCAATTACTTCACGTCCAGCTTCCTGCAAATAATCGAGGAGCGTTTTTGCTGGGGGTAAGGTAGCATAATCCTTTCGATTTCCGGTTCGTTTAAGTGAGCCTACTTGACCAATAAACGGACGAGCAATCACCCGTCCGATCTGATATTCATCGACTAAAGTACGGGCAATCTCGCAAATATCGTATAAACGCTGTAAACCAAAACTTTCTTCATGAGCCGCAATTTGAAATACACTATCTGCAGAAGTATAGACAATTGGTTTGCCACTTCGCATATGTTCTTCACCCAATTCATCAAGAATTGTAGTTCCAGAAGCATGCTTCTCGCCAAGGACACCAGGTAGACCTGCACGTTGAATAAATGTATCAATTAATTTTTTTGGAAAACACAAAGGCTGTTCTGGAAAATAACCCCATTCAAAAGTCACTGGAACACCCGCTAATTCCCAATGCCCGCTTGGAGTATCTTTCCCTAGACTTTGCTCGACGGCATAGCCGTAATAACCAATTGGATCCGAAAAATGAGATAATTCCACAAAACGCAATCCTGAACTCGCCAAAGCTGCGTGATATATACCTAATTTAGCCAAATTTGGTAATTTTAATGGTCCTTGGCGCACCCCTGCTTTATCCCCATTCCCACGTTCACAGGTTTCATGAATATGCACAAAGGTATTAGCACCTTCATCACCATATCGAGGTGCATCAAGACTTGCGCCTATACCAAAAGAATCCATGAGTAATATGCAAACTCTTCCTGTCATTTTAATTCTCAATTTGTTGGCAACGTGTTTCTTTTAAACCTAAAAGCATAAAAAAAGCAATGATTAAACCCAAAGGCAAAATTATTGCTGCATGTTGATAGGCACTTAATAAATAAACTGGAGTTCCATGAATCAAATGCATTCCATTGTTATTAGCAAGTAAATAGCTAAACAGATTTTGATACACGATGTAACCACCCTGGGTTAATATAGAAATGACACTTACAGCGGTTGCTGTCATTGCAGGCGAACTGCTTTCAGCTACCAAAGCATAACTAATTACTTGCGCTGAAGTAAACAAACCAAGCAAGAAAAACAGGAATGCCATTAAACTGTAGGAAACGGGAAGATAAAGCACTGCGAGCAAAGTCAATAATGAAGCAATAACCCCTATTTTCATAGGTAGAATTCGTAAACCCATTCTATCGGACATCCAACCCACTAAAGGTGAGCCAATAATTGCTCCCAAAAATAACATGCCATTCACCATTGATGCTTGGGCAGAACTAATATCCAAACGCTGTACAAGATATAAAGTACCCATCATCGCACCAAAAACCGCAATGGCCATATTCATTAAACTGGCATATAAAGCTGCCCGTATATATTGTGTATTAAAATAGGCTTTTTTAGCGGCTGATATCACATTAATTGGCTTAGCTTTCTGCTTTATAGAGACTGCAGGTCTTTCTTTTATCCAAAAAAACATAAGGACCAATATCACCCCCCCAAGAACGCCAACATCCTGAACAGCTTGACGCCAGCCTACCAAATCAACTAACTTGGTTAGCGGATATTGCGCCAACATTCCACCAGCCATTGCCATAGTCACTATAGCTCCAGTCACTAAAGCCATGCGTTTCGGTGGAAACCAATGAGAAGCTAAACGTACTGGTCCTAAAAAACAAAATGCGCTGCCTATACCGGTAATAAAACGACATAATAATGCTATATAAAATGAATGAGAATAAGCTAAAAGAAAAGTACTTATCACACACAAAAACATAGCAATTAACAGAGTATTTTTAATCGAGAACCGATCAAGAACTATTCCAGCAACAAAAAGAAACAATACGTTTGAGAGGTAATAAATACTCGATAACCAAGCCATTTTATCAGCCTGAATCTGATAATCTTGCATAATATTTGCAGCAATCGATGCAAACATATTCCCCTGAATAAATTCATAGAAAAAGAATAAAGTTGCGGCAAAACAAACCAGCCAGGGTAATAATGATGATTTAAAATCATCATATCCTTGAAATTGATCTACCATTTGCATTTTCACTCCTCAATTGATCTTGTAACTATATACCACAATTTTTGAATCTTGGTGAAAAATCAGATTTGGTGAACTGTGCTTAATAGTTACTTTACCTTTTACAATACGTTTCTCGGGTCAGTAAAACAGCCAACAAAGCTGCAATTACAGTTATTGGAAACATCCACATAGCAAATTGAAAATCAGCAATGGTATAAGTCGTCACTTCTGTACCAGCATGATGTGCTATTAACCAACCAAATAATACTTGTCCTACCCCACCACCGCCCATAATAATAACAGAAGCGATACCTGTTGCAGCACCTGTGTTTTCAGCAGAATTACTTTCAGCTACCAAAGGATAGGAAAGAACCTGCGTACTCGTAAAAAAACCTAAAGCGAAAAAGATCATGCTCAGTGTCAACTGGGATAAAGCAATGTGCAAAAATAAAGGAATGATTATGACTAAGGTAGCAATAGCCCCTAATATCATTAATGGCTTACGACGACCTTGGCGATCAGATAACCATCCGGCCAATGGACAACCAATCACACTACCCATAAAAATCAGACTAACCACATTACTGGCTACCATTTCTGGCAAATGATGGACAACCTGTAAATAGCTAGCTCCCCATAAAGCACATAAAACCATAATAGGTAAATTAAGAAATGAAGTGAAAAAACCTGCCAACCAATTTTGCCTATTCGCCAAAGCTTTAATAAATTCTGAGAAAACTTGACCTTGATTTCCACGATTCTTTGCAGGCGAATCATCAGGCCTATCGCTTACCACCCAATAAATCCAAAACAGCAAAACAGCACCAACAGCACCATCAATTAATAAAGCTTTGCGCCATCCAAACAATGCATAAAGATAGGCAAAAGGAGTATGTGCCATCATTCCGCCCACAAAAGCCATAGTGACTAATGAACCTATAACTAACGCTTGTCTTCTTGGAGGAAACCAGTGAGAGACCAATACTACACAGGATAAAAAGCAAAATGCGTTCCCTATTCCTGAAAGAAAATGACAAAATGAAGCCAAGATAAATGAATCGGTAAGGGCAAAACCTACTGTACCAATGACACAAACGAACATAGCACTCAATATAACCGTACGTGTTGAAAAACGGTCTAGAATGATTCCCGCGGGAAGAAGAAAAAGTATATCAGCCCATAAATAGGCACTAGACATCCAGCTTAATTGAGTTGCGTCAATGTGGAAGTCTTCTCGTAAAGGCTGATTAATGACATCAAAAATATTGAGCTGAAAAAATTCATATAAGAAAAACAATCCAGCAGAAAGGCATACAAGCCAAGCCATCAAGTCACCACGAGGCACAAAAACTCTCGAATCGACTGCAACAGTTTGCGACACGGTTACTCCTTATGGCTTTCTAAAAATTGCGCGTGATTATATCAAAGTTCAATA
>JACPOX010000262.1 GCA_016191305.1 Legionella longbeachae
AAAAAAATAGTGATTGCTTTGCTTTTTAGTATCTCAACAGTTGTATTCGGTCAAACACCTGGTGAATTACTTCAATCCAAATTAAACAGCATGCGTTCTATGACCGCTAGTTTTAAACAAGCTGTTAAAGCAAAACAGCATGTGGTTTCTCGTTCATCTGGAACTATGGCCTTACAACGACCAGGTCGTTTTCGTTGGCAAACCACTGAGCCTATGGCGCAATTGATGATTGCTGATGGTCAGAATATTTGGGTTTATGATAAAGATTTAGAGCAAGTTACAGTTAAAAAACAACAAAAAGGATTAGGCGGGACTGCTGCATTGTTTTTAAGTGGCTACGATAATACAGTGACCAGAGATTTTAATGTAACTCAAAGCACTGTAGGTAATGAGCTTGTTTTTGATTTAAAATCAAAATCACCTAAGGCTAATTTTCAACGGATTAAACTTATGTTTCGTCAAGATAACTTAACTGGTTTGGTATTGTATGATCAATTAGGACAAGTGACGACCGTTAAATTATCGCAAATAAAATTAAACCCTAAATTGACAGCTGGTTTATTCCAATTTAAAAAGCCTAAAGGGGTAGATGTGGTTCAACAATGAGTTTATTTCAGACGACGCCCGAACCACCTTTAGCAGAACTTTTAAGACCCAAAAATCTTGATGAGGTGATAGGGCAAAGCCATTTGTTAGGTGAAGGTAAATCCCTACGACTTCTTTTTTCTGGTCGCAAGCCTCATTCCATGATTTTATGGGGACCTCCAGGAGTTGGAAAAACAACACTTGCACGTATCGCTGCAGTTGCTTTTGATTGTGAATGGATAGCTCTTTCTGCAGTATTTTCAGGAGTTAAAGATATTCGGGCGGCAATCGAGAAAGCACAAGAATATTTAATACATGGTAAACATACCATTTTGTTCATTGATGAAATTCATCGTTTTAATAAAGCACAGCAAGATGCATTATTACCTTACACAGAATCAGGCTTGATTACATTTATAGGGGCCACCACAGAAAATCCTTCATTTGAAGTGAATTCTGCTCTCTTGTCACGAGCTCAAGTTTATGTATTAAAATCTTTGACTGATGAGGAATTAAATCAATTATTTCAAAAAGCATATCAAACCACTTTATCGCATCTTCAATTTGATGAAGATGCTAGAGAAATGATCATAGGATTTGCGGATGGTGATGCCAGACGATTATTAAATTGCTTGGAACAAATACATACGGCCTGTATTACTCTAAATATTGTGCACATAACTAAAGAATTTGTTATGAATTCTTTGGCTGAACATACTCGGCGTTTTGATAAAGGGGGAGAAAATTTTTATGATCAAATTTCGGCCTTACATAAATCAGTGCGCGGTTCTAATCCTGATGCGGCTCTTTATTGGTTATGCCGCATGCTAGATGGAGGAGTAGATCCTCATTATTTATCGCGACGAATTATAAGAATGGCTTGGGAAGATATTGGTTTAGCCGATCCACGTGCAATTCAAATTGCTCATGATGCTGCGGCGACTTATGAACGTTTAGGTACTCCAGAAGGAGAGTTGGCCTTGGGTGAGGCTGTTATTTATTTGTCAATTGCAGCAAAAAGTAATGCAGGATATGTGGCGTTTAATCAAGCCATGGCTTTCGTAAAACAAGATAAATCTCGCGATGTGCCAATTCACTTACGTAATGCTCCTACTCGTTTAATGAAAGAATTAGGGTATGGACAAACATATCGCTATGCTCATGATGAACCCAATGCTTATGTAGCTGGAGAACAGTATTTGCCTGATGACATGCCTGAACCTGGCTGGTATAAACCGGTACAACGGGGTTTAGAAATTAAAATAGCCGAGAAACTCGCATTATTAAAATCATTGGACAAAAAAAAGGATAATTAAGGTATCTATTTACGGAAGTGATACTCGAAGATCTTCCAGATATTTCATATGATGACAGTAGTAGTGAAGATGTATTTTCTTATATGAATTAAATATATACAATAATAAACCAGGTTGATTGAAGGGATAAGATGTAAAAAACTACCTTCATGATTTTAAAGGTATTTTCATTTCATTTTAAATTTGCTACATTCATCTTATTAATTAAAATAATCTTAAAAAGTATGCATTATTCTAATTACCAAACATGTGCAGTAAGACCACAGATACCTCTTTCAGAGTGGGATATATTATCGAGCTTGCCTACCGCTTTGGTAATTATTAATTCTCAAGGACGCATTGTTTGGTTAAATCCACCTGCTGAAGCTATGCTTGGCTATGGTTTACTTGATTCTTTATGGCTGGATGTGATTTTACGTGCTTTTGTTCCCCGTGCAGATGATGGGCATGAAGTTTCGTTAGCAGATGGTCGTCGAGTGCATGTAGCGATCGCTACTTTGGATAGTTTGCCTGGCATTTTAGTGAGCTTGTCTGATATTACTGCAACACGAGATTATGAAAAAGCCAAAGAAAACGAAAAGCGCTTAGTTTCAATTGGAACTATGACCGCGCAATTAGCGCATCAAATCAGAACTCCCTTATCTTCAGCCATGTTGTATACTGAACATTTGAATAACCTTCCTGATTTGGATGCACGTACTCAAACATGGATTAATCGATTACAAGAATGCCATACCAGCATAGAACAGCAAATTAAAGATTTATTATTATTTGCACGCGGTACTACTATTGAACCGACACGAATGGATATGAATGATTGGTGTTCTTTGCTAATTCAACGTGCCCAGCCTTATGTTTTATCTGGATCGGTTAGTTTTAATTTGAATAAGCAGCTGATTAGAAGTGACTCATTAATTCATGGTGAATCATTAATTGGTGCAGTTTTGAACTTGGTGATCAATTCATTACAGTCTGAAGCAACAGAAATTAATTTAACACTTGCATCTACTGATGATTCAGGTATACAAATATCTGTAGAAGATAATGGTAAAGGTATGTCAGAAGAGGTGAAGAACCAAGCTTTTTCACCTTTTTATACTACCAAGGCTCAAGGTAATGGTTTAGGGTTGGCTGTTGTTTATGCGGTAGTAAAAGCACATGGAGGGCGAGTAAGCCTAGAGTCTACTGCAGGAAGAGGCACCCAAGTTGATTTGTTTTTGCCGTAATATGTTGAGCTGTTATCCCGAACAAAGTGAGGTAGTGACGGAATAGTTTCCGAAATGCCTTTCGTGCTTGGGATGATATCCTTTTTATCATAACACTATTAGAAAAGGACTTTCTATGAGTCATGTTTTAATCGTTGAAGATGATCCAGTATTAAGAGAAGCGCTGGCTGAAACAATGACTATAGCTGGCCATACTTATATTACAGCTAAAGATGGCAGAGAAGCCTTGGCACTTTTAGAAATCCATAATCCATCAGTAGTATTAACTGATATACGGAT
>JACPOX010000289.1:0-2315 GCA_016191305.1 Legionella longbeachae
CAAGCCGATATGATCACTCGTGCTATTACCAATCCACTGGAATTACTTAAAGAGTTTGAACTATTCCAACCTGACTTGCTTTTAATGGATATTTATATGCCTGAATGTACTGGATTGGAATTAGCGGCATTACTTCGTAAGGATAGAAAATATACCAAAATCCCGATCATTTTTCTTTCTACAGAGGATGATAAAAACAAAAAGTTATCGGCAATCAGTTTAGGGGGGGATGATTTCCTTACAAAACCTATTGCCCCGCAAGATTTAGTTTCGGCAGTGAGAGCCCGCTCGAATCGTGCAAGTATTTTAAATTATTATATGACTACAGATAGTCTTACTGGACTTTTAAATCATTCCAGTATTTTAAATCGATTAAATATTGAAATAGTTAAGGCAAAACAAGAGAACATGTCACTTTCTTTTGTAATGCTTGATATTGATAATTTTAAATTAATTAATGATACCTATGGTCATCCATTTGGTGATACCGTAATTAAAAAACTTGCTTCATTACTTATGGTGAATTTACGTAATCGCGATAGCGTGGGAAGATATGGTGGGGAAGAGTTCGCACTTATATTACCTGGAGCAAGTCTTGCAAATAGTCGAAAAATTTGTGAGAATTTACTCTGCCAATTTTCGCAATATTGTTTTACAGTGAATAATCATGATGTGTATATGACGGTTAGTGCTGGTGTTTCTGGTTTTACTGGTAATAATGACACTAATGGTATTATTAACCAAGCAGATCAAGCTTTATATAAAGCCAAACAAAATGGCAGAAATCAAGTTCTTGTATTTAATCAGAATCTTTAAATTTAAAGTTGCAGCGTAACAGATCAACCCTATTTGCAAACTGTGCTCACTTTGTAAACGTTCACGGGGTATATAAATTTCGTCTTTGCGAGCTTAGCGAAGCAATCCAGAGCGATGCTTTGTTAGTCTGGTACTGGATTGCTTCACTCCGTTCGCAAAGACGACAGCAGGGTTCCTAAGGTTGAAAAACTTCCTGTTGAATTCCACCAACAACCCATTGTTTGCTGTTATCAAACTGACGGAAATGCCAGATTTCATCAAGCTGGCTTATAGGTTCGTCATTTTCTTTAATGGATCCCGTAAAGCGAACACTGGCAATTATAGAATTAGACTGTCTTGAAACATCAAGTAATTCTGCTTCTAAAGTGATAACTTCAGTTTTATTTGGCGCATTAGCACGTTCATCCAATTGCATTTTAATTTCTGCAAAAACTTCTGGGGCGGTAAAGTCGCTTAAATCTTGGGTATTTTTTTGATCATATGCTGCTTGCAAACGATTAAATGTTACTTTAGCTTCACGTAAAAAAACTTCAGGTACGAAGCCTTCGGGATAAGCAGTAAAACTATGATTATTACTGCTTCCAGTATTAGCCTGAAAGGATTGAGTAAAATTATTAAAAGGGTTTTGATTCATTGAGTTGGTTTGTCCTGATTGAAATCCTGGTTGCATTTTTTTGCGAAAAAAACCAATAACAAAGAATAAAATTGCTCCGACAATCAACCACGACAAAATGCCACTGGCAAAACCATGTCCCATAAACAGGCTAGTTAACAAGCCTCCAATTAATAATCCCCCGAATAAGCCACCCCATCGGCTGGGATTTTTAGCGCTTTGCCCAAAAGCAGAGTTTTTTTGTACTTTATTTGGTGAGAACAAACTGCTTTGTGAACGTTGTAATCCAAAACTCCTTCCACTACCAAAGCGCTTAGCTGATGCTTCGTTAATTAGGAGTCCAAAGCTTAATAATGCAATAAGTAAATATGAAATCAACGTACGCATACTGTGTAGACCTTTTGTTTGAATAAGAATAACTAGTATATAACAATAATGGCAAAAACACCTCTGTAAGGTAAAAATTTAAACTAGCATGTTATTCAGTAGCTTCCGAGGTTTAAGGGATTTGTTAAGTTGGGCTCCTGGCCAACCAAGGGCTATACGTTAGGCTGGCGTTTCTGTTGGGCCAGGGGCCCAACCTACATTTTAAAGCATTTCCTTAACTGTAAGGTGTTTGGTTCTAAACTATAGAATCATTGATACTAAATCCATTTAAAATTCCTGGAGTAAAAGGATTAACCTGATTATTTGTTTTTAATAAATAACGGCCTGAATTGCTATTAATTTCAAAGAGAATTTGCAAATTGGAGCTGTCTTGTTCATCTACTAGTACATTCACTTTTTCTAACAGTTTAAACAATGCCCAGGCTCCTTGTTCAGCTAACTCGTAGTGATTTCCTTCAATTGAATTAAGTGCTAGTTTTGCATTGAGTTGTGGCCAGGT
>JACPOX010000289.1:2409-8228 GCA_016191305.1 Legionella longbeachae
AGGATCTAGATTGATTTTTTGGAGACTAAAATCAATTTTACTGTCATCGCCATGGTCAGGAAAAAACATATTGGTAATAATATTGGCGCGAATGAGTGCATCTAGCGTTTCTGATGCAATCGGCATTACTGAATCATTTACTGCTTTGGGCTTCCATTCAGCATTGGAAACATCTAAAAACGGTTTAATATAATTTTCAGTAAATGTATTTAATGTTCCATGAGTCGAGAAAAAATGATTAAAATCATTTATTGTTATCTCCTCATGTTGTGAAGAATCAAATGGATAACGCCTGGCGATAGTTGTTTGAAATTCGCTATAAGCGGTGAGTTGCCATTGTTGATTAATATAATGACGACTATCTTTTATCAATATACTCCAGGTATCTCCTGCAAGTTGTTTCGCCCAGAGGCTTAAAGGTTCGGGTAATTGTCGTGCCTGATTGTAAAGTAAACTTACTGGATCGGATGCACTATCACTGGAAAATCGAGTTTTAGTTATATTGAAAGCGGTTTTTCCATTGTCATTTATCATAGATAAAGTTGCAATAAAACGTTCTAAATCTATTATTTTCAGGTTGAGTTCTTTAGTGCTAGAGTGGCTCATTAAATTCAAATCAGTAAATTTATCAGCTATAAATTGGTTAAAAGCTGACGTGCTGTTTGATAAATCAGCTTTTGTTTCTTGCTGGATTAAACTAATAATTTTGCTTAATGCGTGAGACTGTTCCAGCGTTTTAACAATTTGTCGTCCTGCCTGATAATCCTGAAAACGTAAGAGTTGTGATTTACGCATAAATGTCTGCCACCAGTTTACATAATCAAAGCAGTAAGACTGAGTGAGCATTTCTTGCAATTGACTTAAATCATTGTGTTCTAGTACCCAATTTTCTTTTTGAAGTGTATGGCTAATATCAGGAATTTTTTGTATTACTTCATTAAAGCCTGCTTTGGTAAAGTAAATAGGCAACTCTTGAGATGCCAACAAAAAACCGCTCATAGCGAGTTTTTGTTTGGTAGCGGGAAATGACTCTTTGGCAATGGAATAATAGAGGTAACTTGTAGGTAGGGCATTCAAATAATTTCGGGCATCACTAATGATTTGTTGTTTAATATTTATATTTTTTGGAGGTTTGTTTAATAGTAGTTTGAGGAGAGCTAATTGTTTTTTTACAACACTTTCAGGTTGACTTTTCCATTGAGCTGCAAACCAATCTTGTACTGCCATTGCTGAAAAATGCTCTGGTTGGCTAAGCATTAGGTAAATTTTCAAGGCATTATAGCGGACTATCGGTGTATTTCCCGGATTGTTTACTACCATTTCCAGTTCATTGGTTAAAGAGGGTAAAAACTCACTATACAAACGATTTTTAGCATTGCTGTGCAAACTATTTTTTAATTGATGTACTGTTGGCAGAGACAAGGAGTTGCTGGTAATGTTACTCATTTTGTTCGCAGCATTAGACAAATGAAATAGAGCTTGCTTTTCCTTATCTTTTTGACTGTTAAGAAAATCATATGCAAGTAACTCTTTGCTGGTTTCATCCAGTAAATGAGCCGTTTTGTAATGGTTATAGCTTAAAATAAGCAAACTCAGTCCGGCAATACTTGCTGTAAGTGCAATAATTGGTTTTTGAGAGAATTTTCTTGCTTGAGGAATTTGGCTGCAATGCTCCTGAATGGTTTTTAAGGCTCCTTCCACAAAGAAAGCCCTGAAATTTGTAGCTTGAGGGAATGTATCCTGTACTATCAACGCATATTCATGCTGAATTTTTTTGTTTAGTCGATCAATACTGACCCCACCTTGTTCCGCACTGCTAAAATAAATAGAGTGCAGATTAAATAATTTGGTTGAAATACCTTGAATTAATGCTTGGATAGGGGCACGCAGGCTTGCGACTTGTAATGGAAATTCACGAATTAAGCTACGTCGCATAGTTGAGCGAGCAGGATGCATTTTCTGAATAACTTGTTGACCAAGTTGTTCTATGAGCTGATTAAATTGTAAGGCATAAGCTTCTATTTTTTTCTTCAATTCATTCAGGCAATCTAAGGAAAATCCAAAAGGCTTAGATAATTCTGAGGCATGTTCTGACTGATAAAATTCAGTAAAACCAGCTAAGGTATCCATTTTGGTAAACATCAATGCCAGTTCAATTGGATAACCTAGATTGATTCCAAATCGTTCCAGTAATTGCAAATGAGCTTTCTTATGCTCGGCAAATTCTGTCGGATCAACGATAAGTAAGTCGTTTATATCAACACATAAAACAAGACCAGTAACTTTCAGATAGGGATTGCATCGATTTAATTGCTTCAAGGTATTTTGCAATAAGGTTTTGCTATGGGTAAGCCAGTTTTCGCCTAGCTCAATCAAAATTCCTTGACGATTAAAATAAATTTTAGCATGTTGTTCACTAAAAACGGGTATTTCTTCCATATTACTTTGTTTCAATAACGCTGATTTTCCCTGAGCGTTTTTCCCTGTAATCACAACAAAAGATAACTGATTACTTTGTGGCTTTAGTTGGGAAAATATTTTTTTTATAGCATCACATAATGCGCGTAACGAATTGTCCATTAGCTATCCAGAAGAGCAAGTTGGGAGTGTCCAAATAAAACCGTTCTTGCTTTATTTTCCAGTAGATAATGACTAGTAAGAAAAGCAAGTGCTACTAAAGAAAGAGCAGAAATTAAAGCAATGGTGGTCGCTTTATAATTTTTTTTAACGATTTTGGGTAAAGGATTTTCATTAAATAGACGACGAGGTTGATGAAAACGGTTCTGCTGTATTATCTGATAAAGATCCTCAATGTAATTGTCCAAAACTTGACGGCCGTCTGGTTTAAGATGGTAATGGCCTTCAAAGCCTACTATGAGAAAAAAATAGACCAATTCAATAAGGTCAAGATACTGATTAGGACGTTCTTTAATAAAATTTAGAATTTCAAAAAAACGCTCTTGCGGTTGGGCATTATCGCTGCTTAGTGGTGTAAAGGCCTTAAATTCAGCAGCTATTTGGTAAATGCGCATATAACTTTTACCCAGAATTTCATCTATAGTTACCGACATTAAATAATGGGCGATGGCAATAAAGTCCGCCGGGTATTTGGATGCATCCATCTTACTTTGAAAAGCGAGAAGCTCATGTTCGATATTATCTCTGATATTTTCAACAGGAGGTAGCGATGGGCTTAGACAAAGCCGCTCCAACAATGATAATAAAGGACCTGCCGCAGCAACCAGCGAGTTGTTAGAAAAAGGGGCGATAAATAATTTGGAGCGATAGTATCCTTGCGGGACTAGCATAGCTCCCGAATTGACGATGCAATTACTAACAAGAGAGGCTGGATAATGCTCAACTGCCATAGTCTTGCTCCTAATGAGTCTTGTTTCAGACATGAAATTATTTTGCAAAAACCCTAAGTTCAAAATAAAGATGATACGTTATATAATGCGTTTAGTTCAAGTGAGTCAAGTTTTATCTTTTGGATTTATGTTTGTTTGTCTAGGAAGCTGTTGACATTTCGTTAGTCCGAGCCAATGTATAGGGAATCGGAGCACAAAAATTAGCTCATTTTGACCTTAATATCTCTATATTTTGTTTGCATCATACCTTAACAATAAGGTAATATTCGGGTTTGCTAAATATGGAACCATTTTAGTACTATATTTATAGTATGGGGTGGTCATTAATTAAACAAGAACTACGACCTTAATTAAGACTTATTTAGTACTAGATTATTTGATTTCGAGGTGTTATGCTGCGCATCAGCAAATTGGCCGATTATGGGACAGTCGTGATGGTTTATCTTGCCAGACACGCACAAGATCTATGTAATGCACGTGATATTGCATTACATACTCATTTGACTGTACCAACGGTAAGTAAAATTTTAAAGCGTTTAACCAGCGCAGGTTTGTTAACTTCAGTGCGTGGAGTGGCAGGAGGATACCGATTGCGACGGCCCGCTACTGAGATTTCTGTGTCGCAAATTATTTTTGCGTTGGAAGAGCATCGTGGTTTTACCGAATGCAGTTTACAACCTAATGATTGTTCGTTACAAGGTGTTTGTACTATTCAGGGCAATTGGCGATTAATTAGCCATGCAATCGAAACAGCTTTGGAAAGTGTCAGTTTAGATACCTTGGCTCAACCAACTTTGCAAGCACGTGATGTGGCACGTGTTCGACAATTAGCAAGTGGAGTTAATCGTGGCTAAAAGCAGTGAGCAAATTAATTCTCTGCTCGATAGAGAATATCAACATGGGTTTACAACCGATATTGAAGTAGATACTTTTGCGCCGGGGCTGGATGAAGAGGTAATTCGCCGTTTATCGGCAATTAAAGGCGAACCAGAGTTTTTGCTTGAATGGCGCTTAAAAGCTTATAGACATTGGCTAACCATGACTCCTCCTCAATGGTCCAGTGTGCATTACCCGCCTGTGGATTACCAGGCACTTTCTTATTATTCAGCTCCTAAAATGAAAAAGGATGCGCCGAAAAGTCTGGATGAAGTCGATCCTGAATTGCTTAGAACTTATGAAAAATTAGGTATTCCCTTAAGAGAGCAGGAAATGCTTGCGGGGGTCGCTGTAGATGCTGTTTTTGATAGTGTTTCAGTAGCAACGACGTTTAAAGCCAAATTAGCTGAAAAAGGGGTAATCTTTTGCCCCATCTCAGAAGCAGTGCACAAACATCCTGATTTGTTAATGCAATATTTGGGTTCAGTAGTACCTTATCGCGATAATTTTTATGCGGCTTTGAATTCGGCTGTGTTTAGTGACGGCTCTTTTGTGTATATTCCGAAAGGAGTGCGTTGCCCAATGGAATTATCTACTTATTTTCGTATTAATGCGGCTTCTACCGGTCAATTTGAGCGTACCTTGATCATCGCAGACGTAGACAGCTACGTGTCTTATCTTGAAGGCTGTACAGCGCCTATGCGTGATGAGAATCAATTACATGCTGCAGTAGTTGAGTTGGTTGCTTTAGATGGGGCACAAATTAAATACTCAACCGTACAAAATTGGTATCCTGGTGATAAAGAAGGTAAGGGCGGTATTTATAATTTTGTGACTAAAAGAGGCGCTTGTCGCGGCAAACGTTCAAAAATTTCTTGGACACAAATCGAAACTGGCTCAGCGATTACCTGGAAATACCCAAGCGTGATTTTACTGGGGGATGATTCTGTAGGCGAATTTTATTCTGTTGCCTTAACCAATAATTATCAACAAGCTGATACTGGCACTAAAATGATTCATATTGGTAAAAACACTCGCTCAACTATTATTGCCAAAGGAATTAGTGCTGGACGTGCACATAATGCCTATCGGGGTTTAGTTCGTATTGCGCCAACAGCAAGTAATGCACGCAATTACACCCAATGCGACTCTATGCTAATGAGCTCCGAATGTTCTGCGCATACTTTTCCTTATATAGAAGTGAAAAACCCTAGCGCACAAGTAGAGCATGAAGCAACCACTTCGAAGATTAGTGAAGAGCAATTGTTTTATTGCCAGCAACGCGGTATCGATACCGAGGATGCTGTTTCCATGATTGTGAACGGTTTTTGTAAGCAGGTCTTGAAAGAATTACCTATGGAATTTGCGGTTGAAGCAACTAAATTGCTAGGTATAAGTTTAGAAGGGGCAGTAGGTTAATATGTTAAAAATCAAAGAATTGAATGTGGATGTCAATGGGCAATCTATTTTAAAAGGTATTGATCTTCAAGTGGGTGCAGGTGAGGTTCATGCGATTATGGGGCCCAATGGGTCAGGTAAAAGTACTTTGTCTAAAGTACTGGCTGGCCATCCTTC
>JACPOX010000290.1 GCA_016191305.1 Legionella longbeachae
ACATGAAAGGACCAGTACCTATAGGATACCAACCCAAAGAAATATTCTTGTCTGCCATACCCGACTGGGAGTAAAACAAATCTGCTTCCCAGGGAATAGGTGAAAAAAAAGACATAGCCAACCAATATAAAAATTGAGTATATTCCCCCTTTAGAGTAATCTCAAAAGTATAATCATCCAATTTTTTTAGACCAGTTAATGGATAATTACGTAGATCAATATAGCGATCGCTTCCAGGAAGTGTCTTAGCATAATCTTTAAAACCAACAATATACCCACTCATTAACCCATAAATTGGCGAGCTAACCGCAGGATTAGCCAAACGTTTTATTTGGTATATGTAATCATCAACAACCAATTCTCGGGTACCACTGTATTTAAAATCTGATAATTGGTTAATCTCTTTATCGGCTAAATAATCTGTCGGTAAATGATGAAAACGATATAAACCTTTCTTTGTTTTTGCGAATGCAGGATGGGGTTGATAATAAATTCCTTTTTTAATGTTTATGGTGTAGACACTAAAGCCCGGAGAAACCTGGTTGCCTTCAGAAATAGGTTTTCCCTGTGCATCAAGGTATCTTAACTGCGGCATTCGGGTAGCTATTAAAGGAGTTAATTGATAAGGTCTAAGTAAATAATCATATTCTAGTAAAGGCTCATAAACCTGGGCTATAAAAAGATATTCGTTTAATGAGTAAGAAAGTGCAGGGTCAAGAGTTTTAGGTTGCTCAGAGAATGATGAGTAATAAATATTCTCTTTGGATTCACTTTTAGGATAAGGATCATTTAAGACCCAGGTATTAGCGTAAGCCAAACCAAGACCTTTCAACATCACAAGAATCAGAACAGATCGTATGATATGAGCCAAAAAATATCCTTATCCGCGTTTGTAAGTCAGGGCTAGGAGCCCAACCTACAACATTTCCATAAACCGTAGTTCATCCAAAACTGAAACACCCAACTCCTGCGCTTTGTCCAATTTGGATCCTGCTTCAGTACCCGCAATAACGAAATCTGTTTTCGCTGAAACACTACCACTTACCTTTGCTCCCAACGCCAATAATTTCGCTTTAGCCTCTTCACGACTCATATGGTTCAAAGTTCCGGTTAATACTAGCGTTTTCCCAAAGAGCGGATGTTCCTTATCCACTTGTTTTTTCTCAATCCTGGGCCAGTGAATTCCAATGGCTAATAAACGTTCAATAATATCCAGATTATGCGGCTGAGAAAAAAAATGCACAACGTAGGATGCTCCTACAGGTCCAATATCCTCTAAACTCATTAACTCTTCTTCAGTAGCTGTGGAAAGAGCAGAAACATCACCAAAATGCTCTGCTAACACTCGTGCACTAGATTCACCAATTTCGCGAATTCCTAATGCATAAAGAAAACGACTAAATGTCGTTTTCTTACTATGTTCTAAAGAATGTAATAAATTTTTTGCTGACTTCTCTCCCATACGTGGAAGATTTGCTAATATATCAACATCAAGCGTATAAAGATCTGGCAGGTGACGAATGAGCCCCTCATCTACTAACTGCTCAATGAGAACAGAACCTAATCCTTCGATATGCATGGCCTTGCGAGAAGCAAAATGCCACATCATTCTTTTTAATTGCGCCTTGCAAAACAAACCACCAATACAACGAGCAACAGCCTCATCTTCTTCCCGTACAACATCAGATCCACAAACTGGGCATTGTTCAGGCAAATGAATCATTTTGGTTTCTGCAGGACGTTGTTCCAACACAACAGAAACCACTTCAGGAATCACATCCCCAGCTCGACGAATAATGACTTTATCCCCAATGCGTATGTCCTTTCGAGCAATTTCATCCATATTGTGCAAAGTAGCATTGCTTACAGTAACCCCAGCCACATTGATTGGTGCCAAGCGAGCGACTGGAGTCAAGGCCCCTGTTCTTCCTACTTGAAAGTCTACCGCCAAAAGTTCTGTCATTTCTTCAGTAGCAGGAAATTTATGGGCACATGCAAATCGGGGGGCACGCGAAATAAAACCAAGTTCTTGTTGCAAAGGAATACTGTCAACTTTATAAACTACACCATCAATTTCAAAAGGAAGTTGTAATCGCTTAGATAACATATCATGATAATATTCCAAACAACCCCCAATACCTATCTCTTTCTTAGTCTCTGCAGAAACTCTAAAACCAAAATCTCTAAGTAATTTTAATTGCTCTAAATGACTATCCGGCAAATCGTACCCTTCACAAGCGCCAATACCGTAACAATAAATTGCCAGAGGCCTACTAGCAGTTACCTCAGGATTTAATTGCCGTAAGCTACCTGCTGCTGCATTACGGGGATTAGCAAACATTTTTTCACCCAGCTCTTTAGCTTTATTATTATATGCCTCAAAGCCGGCTTTGGGCATATAAACTTCTCCGCGTACTTCTATAAAAGGTGGTGGTCTTGATGTTCTTAATACTAAAGGAATTGCAGAAATTGTTTTAATATTAGCAGTAATGTTTTCACCAGTCGCCCCATCACCCCGTGTTGCGGCATAAGCTAGGATGCCATTTTCATAAGTGATATTCACAGCCAAACCATCTAATTTAGGCTCACAAGTAAAAACAATTTGTTGATTTGGCTCATCCAATTTGTCAGTTACACGTTTGATAAATGCTTGTAATTCCTCATCAGTAAATACATTCGAAAGGGAAAGCATCGCTTGTCGATGAACTACGGGCATAAACGCATCTGCAGGAGTACCGCCAACACGTTGGGTTGGTGAATCTGCTGTAAGTAATTGAGGATACCTAACTTCTAAACTTTGTAATATCCGAAAACAACGATCATATTCAGCATCAGGAACCAGTGACTCATCTAGTACATAGTAATGATAATCATACTGTCTTATTTTATCCTTTAGCTCTGCAATTTGTACTTTAATCTCATCAATACTCATTAATTCCATTCCGTAATTTTTAATAATCCTAATTATCCACGTCCCACAGCCTTATAGAAATACGAAGATTGGCCATTTTCTGGTTAATTAGAAATTATCGTATAAATAGCACGACAAAAATATTAGTTTATCACTAAAAAATATGATATAGATACATGTCGATTAAAATAGAAGGCGTGATAAAAATGGATTTGAAACGTATTTTAATAACTCTTTTTTTATATCTATTCTCAGTTTTAAGTTTTGCTGTTCCAGAACAAAATACCAATCTTGGTATAGCATTCGTGCATGGAACAAACGATCATCGTGAGGATGCTTATGGGGGCTACTGGAAAGCTGATTTTATTGAAGCGATTACTCAATCTCTTCCCAATCCTGAAAACTCTTATGTAGTCCATTGTGATTTCAGCAAATACATGTGGGAAGAAGATGCTGCTGGATGTGCTATCAATCAATTGCTAGATTTTATAGACGATAAAAAAATTAGCTCGCTCATAATTTACACCCACTCTAATGGAGCAAATGTGATGCGTTGGATTCTGTCTAATCCAGCTTATGACAGTCGCTACTTACGCTTACAAGATAAAATTAACCAAATTATTGCAATAGCTCCTTCAAGCGGAGGTACTCCTCTTGCAGACATACTACTCAATGGAGGGGTTTTCGAAGCGAGTTTGAGTTGGTTATTAGGATACACTGGAGATGCGGTAAAACAGCAACGTGTGGGTGATATGTCTATCTACAATGAAGAAGTATTATTCGGTACTCCAAATCGACCACCATTACCCGTCCCCTTCAAAACTGTAATCGGTACCGATGTCATTGCTTCACCTATATCATCTGCTAGTTACTGTAATGGCTATATGCTTAATAGTGGCTTAAAACTTACTAAATTATACCTTGATCCATGTGCGGATGGATTTTTAAATTGCAGTTCACAATCGGTCGCAGGAACTGTTTGGTTTTATGACAAAGATCGAACAGTAGACAATTTGACCCTAAGCCATAATCAAAGCAGGCATTCATGTTTTGGTTTGGAAAATATTCTTATTAGTGTCTTTGATTCAGAAGGAGCTGTAAAATGAGAACTATTCTTACTTTGATATCGATATTTTTTTTCTCGCAGGTCAATGCATATACACTGCCACAACATCCAGTTAAGCCTTATGACTGTGATATGTGCGATAACTTGTCTCATGAAGAACTACAAGCTCAATGGAAAACTCCAGCAATACCCCTTAAGCAAGCGGGTAGCAATATCCAAAAAAGCTACAGTTACAATAAAAAGGTAACTGCAGAGCAGTTGAAACAAGGAGTTACTTTGCCAATTAACGCACCTGGTGCTGTACTTCGTATTACTCCATTGCAAAATAAAGACATTCCTGCATTGGAGTTAAAAAGTACTTCAACTGGGTTTATGAGCTTAAAAGATGCGTCTTCCTTATACAGTCAGGATGAAGCAATAGATGAATCATTAAGAATTG
>JACPOX010000291.1 GCA_016191305.1 Legionella longbeachae
AGATAAAGATAAAAAAATAATTCTGAATACAGCTTCTTTTTATGTACGTGAGCAAATTTATGAGAGTTACCAAGGAAAAATACTAAAAATACTTCCTTTTTTTTTACGCCCAGAACCAGAGAACAGTACCTTATATAACTCGTTAACCACATCGCTTATGCTCGCCACCGATAATTTTCCCGATTGTAAAGATTTGATAGAAATGTATAGTACCTTGGAAGAATTTATGAAGGCTCATACATATAACAACTCTGATCCCAAAAAAGGTTATTTACCTATTACAGACCAGCTTTTTTCCAAGCAAAAAATCGAAGGTTATATGGTGGAAGAGGTTCTTCAAGATTTGGTTAAAAAAATTGCGAATTTAAATTTAGAACAAATTGAGACGACAAAAAAACTACAATTAAATAAAGATTTATCAGGAAAATCTGATTTGGGAATGTTTAAAAGTAAGCATAATCATTCTAAAATGGAAAGTGATGATAAAGAGTATTCACAAGGCTATACATTGGGTTGATGATGCAGTTGGGCCATGGGCCCAACTATATTTACTATTTATAGCAATCCGAAGTTATACGTTTTATAGGATAACCAGCCGAAGACCAGTCTATGATACCCCCATCTATAGAATAGATTTCCTGATATCCCATATCTATTAAAAATTGAGCAGCATATAAAGATCTTACTCCACCTTTACAGTATAAATAAAGAGGCTGATTTTTATTTGTTATTTTAGCTTCGATACAGGATATGATCGTGCTTTTAGGTAGGTGAATGGCGCTGGTTATATGAAATTCGTTCCATTCGTCTAATTCACGCACATCAATTAAACAAAGTTCAGGATTTTTTTCCATCCTATTTTTAAGTTCATGTACATCGATGGTTTTAATACTAGGATTTGTCATAGCGGATCTCTCGGATTACTGGTCTTGTTAGTGTAGAATGATGAAGCAACCAATAAATCGTTGCAGTGAATACACCGCCTATTAAGGTAGCAAATGCCCAAGTAGCTGCAGAGACCAGTACAGGTTTTTGTCCCATATTATTCATGTTGCCTGCATCGTGAGCGACAGCGCCAGCAAAAATTAAATGTAAAATACCATTAATCAACATCATAATATAAAAAAAAGTCTGTATTTGTGTAGCAAACTGCTGCGCAAGTTCATTGAGCATGAAATAGCCCCTTCTTAGGTAAGACTGAGGTTAATTAACACTACAACCATTTTCATTGAAACGAATTGTGGTAGTTTCTTTCAAAATAATACGTTGGCAAGAGCTTGGAAAAATTTTTGCTCCATTTTTAATATATCCTAATGTTATTTGAGAGGGTTTACCATCAAAATTATTAGTTGGGTGTACATCAGAACTAAAAAATGCAGCTACTAACCCATCAATCGAATCTAAAAGAATACCTTGTGTACTAAAGCTATTTTTTCGTATATCGTATCGACCAGGACCAGACTTTTCATAAATATCATAGCTTAAATTGATGGAATCTTTATTAGTTTTAATGTCATTGCCTAAGATCAAGTTTAGTTTCATAGCATTTGCCTCAACAGCAAATATCAACAACGACGCCACACTACTGTAAAGAATTTTTTTAAGCATATCTATCACCTTGTTGGAAAAAAAGAACCTAAATTCGTAAGTTAAACCTCATAATAATGATCTTACTGAGTCTGAAAGCTTTTTTATGCAATCTATTTCATCATCGTTGTTAGGGTTCACTACCGTTAGGATGAAATTTGAGCATAATATTGCACTATATTCAACATTTTTTTTCTGTATGAAGTATTTTTTAACAAAAATTTAAGTGTAGTTGTTTTTGATCACAGATTTTTTCTTCTTAAACTGTCATTAAAAATAGAAAATAATTTAACCAATCCGGCTTCTATTTTTCATTTTAACAATTAGCTACAGCCAAGATCTTTTATTTCTATGCTAACCTCGGTAACATCATGGAAAAAATAATAAGAGAAAAAGCATGAATGCTCATGAAATACCTGTTCCTCATTTGACCACTGCACATTCTGGGCCTTTGTTTCATGTGGAAAAAATCGTTTTAAATCAAGTTGCTGTGATAGAATCATGGTTCAGGCACAAATGGAAAGAAACTCCAGCACCACTAACTTCTTCTGTTGACCTGCGTCATGCTGGTTTTAAATTATCGCCTGTGGATACCAATTTGTTTCCAGCTGGATTTAATAACTTGAATCCCGAGTTTCTTCCATTATGTATTCAAGCAGCCCAGTCTGCATTAATAGATTATATTCCTGATTGCACTAAAATTTTACTGATCCCAGAAAGTCATACACGAAACAAGTTTTATTTACAAAGTCTTAGTGTATTGCGAACGATATTTATGAAAGCTGGTTTTGTCGTACGAATAGGTAGCCTGGATCCGGATCTAAAAGATGCTACGGAGATTGTTCTTGAATCTGGCGAAACTTTATTGTTGGAGCCCATACAACGTCAGGATAACCGAGTAGGAGTAGAGAATTTTAACCCTTGTTTTCTTATGCTAAATAATGATTTATCTCAAGGGATTCCTTCTATTTTACAAGGGATACAACAAAAAATCAGGCCTACAGCACAATTGGGTTGGTCTTCCAGATTAAAATCTAGCCATTTTAATTTTTACGATGAAGTGATAACTGAATTTTCTGAATTGGTGGGGATGGATGCTTGGCTAATTAATTCTTATTTTAGCGCTCTTGAGGGTATTGATTTTATGGCTCAAGAGGGCGTGGATAAGCTAGCAATTGAAGTAGATAAAATCCTTAGTTTAATCAAAGATAAATATGCTACCTATGGAATAAAAGAAGAGCCATTTGTTGTTATTAAAGCAGACAATGGAACTTATGGAATGAACGTGATGATGGTTCATGGGGCAGAGGAAGTACGAGAATTAAACCGAAAACAACGAACTAAAATGTCGGCTAGTAAAGGTGGTCGCAAAGTGGATAGAGTGATTATTCAAGAAGGCGTGTATACTTTTGAAACTATGCCAAATGGAGCAGTAGCAGAACCAGTGGTTTATATGATTGGCCAATTTGTAGTGGGCGGATTTTACCGGGTTCATCAAGAACGGGGTATTGATGAAAATCTCAATTCTCCCGGGATGCATTTTGAACCCTTGGCTTTTGCACAAGCATGTAATATGCCTTGTGATGAGTTAGAGGCTGTTGATTCTCCAAATCGTTTTTATGTTTATGGAGTGATCGCGCGTTTGGCGGCACTTGCTGCTGCAAGGGAAATCGCGGCAATTGGAGGTGAATAATGAAACTTGCAGTATTGCTTGATCCTATACAGCAATTAAAACCATACAAAGATACAAGTATTGCGATGATAAAGCGAGCACAAGAGCTAGGATGGTCTTGTGCTTATTTTACTCAAGAGGATTTATTCTGTAGACAGGGAAGGGCTTTCGCACGCGTTTATGAGTTAAGCATTGGCGAAGAGCACAGCAAAGATTGGGCTACAATTAAAGATCTTGGTGAGCAGCCATTAGGTGAGTTTGATATTATTCTGATGCGCAAAGACCCCCCTTTTAACATAGAATATATTTACACTACATATTTTCTGGAACTTGCAGAGCGAGAAGGTGTTTTAGTATCAAATAATCCACAAAGCTTACGTGATGCGAATGAAAAATTCTTTACTTTAAACTTTCCTCAATGTTGTCCTACTACACTGGTATCGCGCAATATTAAAAAATTAAAGTCTTTTTGGGAGGAGCATCAACAGGTTATTTTTAAGCCTTTAGAAGGAATGGGAGGAAACTCTGTATTTCACGTAGAGGAACATGGAAGAAATTTGGCTGTTATTTTGGAAGTATTAACTAACAATCAAACTCAAACGATTATTGCCCAACGTTATATTCCTGAAATAAAAACTGCTGGGGATAAGCGTATTTTATTAATTAATGGCGAGCCTGTCCCCTATGCTTTGGCGCGTATTCCTGCGCAAGGCGATTTGCGTGGTAATTTGGCCGCAGGTGCACGCGGTGAAGTAGTTGCGATTACCGCAAGAGACCGATGGATTGCAGAACAAATAGCGCCCTCTTTGAAGGCTAAGCGAGAAATTCAGAATGAGACAAAGTTAGATATTGCTGGTGATTATTTACTTTGCCTCGAAAAAATGCGTTCTGGTTTATAAGCTTAGGTTCTTTTTTCACCTAAGCTCGGGCTAGGGAATTGTCAAAAGGCCCCTATTCATCTATATAATCGCTCCCAATTTCTGCTGCAATGGCCTTATTTCCTTTTTTATCATCAGCGTAAACAACACCATTATCTGGTTGAGTGCCCATTATTAAATGATTACGATACTGTAAATAAGAGTCTCGCATAAAGGAGTATTTATCTAATGCCTCATCCATAATGCGATCGCTATCCAAATATTGCGAACGTAAATCAATATAACGTAGTGCTAATAAACTGTATACAAGTGTGTCATTATCAATGTAAACATAAGGACTGTATAACGCAAACTGGAATAACCAACCTGCCCCGTCGCGAAGTGTACTTGGACCTAAAAAAGGGATTACCAAATATGGAGAATTTTTATCTCCCCATTTGGCTAAAGTGAGGCCTAAATCATTTGCATGTGGAGGTAAACCAAAGGTTTTAGCCACATCGAATAAGCCACCTACACCCAAAGATGAATTTATAATGAATCGCCAAGTATCTCTAATTGCCCATTTCCCTTCCGCTTGTAAGATATCATTGCCTACAGTGGGAATAAGATCGAGGTTGTTGTAAAAATTATTTACGCTCTTGCGGACGGGCCCGGGAATCACTGCACGGTATATTTTTGCTGGGGGCTTTAAAAAAATATTGTCAAGAGTCGTATTGAATTTATATACCTTTCGGTTAAAAGGTTCAAAAGGATCTACAGGATTAGTTCCCTTACAAACACAAGCAGTTAATAAGATACTACTAGTAAAACTAAAGGCTATTGAAATTAATCGCATGATTTTTATAATTATTTAATTTAATCATTGATGTTACACGAGTTTATTGTTATTGCAAACTGTCATGAATCACGATAAATAATCTTCCTTATTTCTACTATGTGAACTCATTTTAGATTTAATAAATGAAAAATAACTTATTAAATCATCAAGGTCCTTATTATTTAAACCAATGTAACTAGAGCCACTCATTCGTCCCTTAGGGAGCTTTCGTACTGATTGAGGATCTCGAATAAATTGTTTCAGTTGGCGGACATTTGGATATAAATCAAGAGGATTATTTGGTGAACTCAAATCTGGACCGATATTGGCTTGTCCTATGTGGTTTATTGTATGACAAGATGAACAGTGACTCACGTATATTTTATAACCTTTTAAAATAGTTTTTTTATTACTTGGAGGAATATCTTTTGGCGGGGCAATAACTATTGATTCATCTACGGCTGTGTGTTCGACAATTTTGACCACACTCCATACCCAATATTCGTCAGAAATATAGGAACGTTCTGGATTTGTCCATATGA
>JACPOX010000292.1 GCA_016191305.1 Legionella longbeachae
GGATTAACATTAACATCCAGCACCGGAGCAAAATTTAAATTAAATCCAGTATTATATAGTGTTTGAGCCATAGCTTCAGCTATAGACTCAGCTTCTCCAAAAGGTCTTTTTCCAACCTCAGCTGCCGATATTGTTTGAGGAAATCCATATTGCTCCCCCAGTCGATTAACTTTCCCACCTTCATAGTCTACCGAAATTAAAAGAGGTAATTCAGGTCGATGGTACTTTAAGTTTCCCTGCAAGGTGAAATATTGCAAATCACCATTTAGCTGTTTTACTTGCTCAGGACTTTCAATATTTCTATCATAAGTCTTTGAGCGGAAATCAAAGTCAAATAAGATAACTCCACCGATATTATTTTTTTCAATAGTTTTTACTATAGGAGACTGCGCATCTATTTTTTTTCCATCAAACCCAATAAGAAGCATTTGACCAATTTTGTCGCGCAAGCTAACTTCTGGTGTAGCATTAACCGTACTATTAATAAAAAAACATAAAGATATCAGCAAAGAAAAACAACTTTTCATAAAAGCTCCATATTTAAAATGTTGTTAATTTTAACATGGAAAAGGTTTTTTGTGTCAAATAATCTACTTTATGGTCTATGTTTGGGCATTTGATGCTTGCCATATTGAATAAATTCTATTGATTCAAACCTCGATTCATTATCCTTAATCAGCTTTATTAATCTTTTCTGTGATTCATTTAATTCTATTTTTAGCCCTTCAAACCGACATCATTCAAGAGCTATATCAATGAATTCTAATTCCCGATAATCATACCATTTCAATATCAAAGCGAATTAGAGTATCTTTAAAACGCCGTTACCTTGTAATGCCAGCAAAAGATTATTTCTCTGAAACTTATCAGTTAAAGATTCAGAGAACTCTTTCATCTTCTTTATTTTTATCAAAAACAAAAAGAATAGGATTATAAAAACTCGCTAGCAATATCCCTTTTGTACGTAACACCCTATAGCATTCTTCCCAGACTGGTTTTAAATTTGACACGTATAAATTAGATATTGGATGAATAATGTAATCAAAAGAAGAATGGCCAATCCCTTTTAATTCACACATATCGCCCTGAATGGTTTTCAGTGATAAATTATTTCGTTTTGCGACGTAGAGATCTTGTTCTAATTGTTTTTCAGATATATCAAAAACAGTAACATTGGCACCCGCTGCCGCTAATATAGGTGCTTGTTGCCCTCCAGCAGAGGCTAAACACAATACATCTTTACCTTGAATACTTTTTGGAAGCCAGCTTTCAAGAATGGCTTTTTTGGTTATATAAACATCCCACCGTCCTTTTTTTGCGGCTTCAATGAGCTCTGAAGAAACAGGTTTAGACCAATCTTGTTGCAATAAAGCTTGCCGATCCCATTATTTTAATCATAACTCTTTCAGCACATTTACTAATATATCAACAGAATTAGCGAGATTTATTTGCTCAATTTCAGATAAATCTTGAAGGTTATCATTAAGACGATTGTGCAGAAGATAGGGGGAGGAACAAACAAACTCGGTTCCCTTATCAGTTATATTAATAAAAATAATACGCCTATCTTTAATATCCCGCATACGTTGAACAAATCCCTTTTCTTCCAGTCGATCAATGACCCCCACTAGAGTGCTCATTGATAAATGAACATTCTTAGATAAAAGAGAGAGGGTCATGACACCTTTTTCATAAATTTCATATAAACAGATAATTTGCGGTACAGTGAGTCCGTAACATTTATTTAAGCGTCTTGAGTGATTATCCATATGCTGCATTATTTTCCGAAGGGCAAGAATAATCTTCTTGGCTCGTTTTTCAGATTGCATATCACCGGATGCTTTTTCTTCAAACTGGTTTTGATCAATAGAGTTCATGAATAAGGTCTTATAATAATTTAGGGTTGAAATTGACTGCTATTGCTATTAACATGACAAAAGTAGTTCGTGTACAAATTATATCAGTAGATATAAATTTGTTATAGATAATTACAATTGTACTCAACTATTCAATATAAATGTAGAAGCCTTTTTAAATATAATTTGAGATGGCTATTTTAATAGAGAGGGAATTTTTGAGATATCAAATTTACAACAAGTGGACTGCCAATAACAATAAAATAGAAGGATTAAGTAATGCAGAATCAACTCAATGAATCCTCATTAACATCCAATAATTATAAAAATGCGCCATTATTAACCTCATTGCCAGATGAACAGGAAATTTATTTCCGAAGCAATGGTGTTCTTACCTTAGGAGTAGAAATTGAACTGCAATTGATTGATGCCTCAACTTATAATTTATGTTCTCGAGCAGAAGAAGTATTGAAAGAAACTGCTCAACTTGGAAAAGTTAAGCCTGAATTTTATTTAAGTACGATAGAAATTAATACTGATAAATGTAAAACGGTACACAATGCCGAGGATGATCTCTACCAAACACTGAGTTCTTTGCAGTTCGCTACAAAGAATATGGGCATCCAGTTTGCAACTACTGGCTCTCATCCTTTTTCCAAATACTCCGATTGGATCATCTCTCCTACATTCGTTTTAATAATTTTTTCATGTATTTTTTACCGCATTTATTAGCCCTATCCTCGAGCTCACCTTTTTGGCAAGGAATAGATACAGGCCTTTCCTCCTGCCGCCCAACTACCTATGAATCATTACCCACTGCTGGCCAGCCTTATCATGTGCGCAAATGGCAAGATTTTGAGCACTTATATAAAACATTAAAATTATGTGGATCTATCAAATCACTTAAAGATTTGTGGTGGGATTTGAGACCGAGTCCTGGGTTTGGCACTTTGGAAATTCGGGTTTGTGATGGAGCAGCAACATTATCAGAAACCGTAGCCATTGTTGCTCTTATCCATACACTTGCCCATTGGTTTAGTGACAATGGCAGTTGGCTTGAATCGGTAGCTTGCCCGCCTTATTGGCTTTCTCGAGAAAACAAATGGAGAGCAATGCGTTATGGTTTAAATGCTGAATTAGTCATGAATACGGATGGTAAAATAAAATTAATGCGTGAAGATATTCAAGAATGGTTTGAGAAATTACAACCGTATATTGAAAAACTTAATTATCAAACCTATTTTTCTACTCTTCAAACCATTATTGACTGTGGCACCAGTTCTGAGCGACAACAAAAAGTATTTGAACGTACTGGTTGCTTCAAAGATGTAGTTAAACACAATGTCAGTGAATTTTTACTACAAGTACCTCTTTATAGGCACGAGCAAATTGTTAAATAACCGATAAAAAATCCCCAATAAATTGGAGAATCGGACAACCAATATTCATAAATAAATCGAGAATATTTATATGAAAACAATACATTACTCATCTAAAAAGACAGGAAATATTGCCATTTCAACTGACGAAAATAAAGTCAAAATTAATACAGAAAGGTTGGAATTAAGATCATCAAACCAAAATGAAGAACACTCCTTAATAGAAAATTATACTCTTCTTCTAGGTGATCCAACAAATGTTGCGTTATTTGCTGAAGGTGAATCATGGAACAAGAAAAAAGTAGAAGAATTAGTTAAAAGTGAAATACAAAAATGGAATGATGGACATCGATTTTGTATGTTTTCGATTCATGATGCTAAAACAGGTCAGTTTATGGGTAGTTTACATATTATTCATGCCAAACAAGATTATGTAAATATAGGAAGCGGTCATGAAAATGTCGCTGAAATTGCTTATATCCTTGATAAATCCTTTTGCGGAAAAGGATATGGTACTGAAATTGCAATCATTGGAAAAAAATATATAAAACATATTATTTCTGAAGGTGAGTTCAATTCACTTGAAAGTCAACTTCAACAAATTGTTGCTACGGTTCATCCATTGAATGAAGGATCAAAAAAAATTTTACAGAAAACTCTTAAGCATCAAGAAGCTGAAGAACTTATTAAATTTGGTGGACAGCCACGTCTTTTATTTTTCAAGCCATTAAATGTAAGTAATCCACTAAGGGATGATGCTTCTTTAAATATTGGAGATGTTTTCGAATACACATAAGCTGCAATGAGCTAAACAATTAAACTGTAGCAGACAGTATTTGGATTGAATTATGTATTAAGTAATGGAATAACTGTTATTAACAATTTGGTAATTCATCAAAACTGTACATTAATAACAATAAAAAAGGTGAGCCAGTATGTGTGGAATCGCGGGAGAATACCAGTTTAAGAAGAAAAATATCCCTCTATTTAGTTTAGAAAAGGCCATTCTAAAACAGTTCAATCGCGGGCCTGATGATGGACAAATTTACCAAGTTGATGGACTTGCTCTTGGGCATAGAAGACTGAAGATATTTGACCTTACCAATCGCGCCGCGCAACCTATGGTTGACTCTGATCTTGGATTAGCACTGGTATTCAATGGCGCTATTTATAATTTTTTGGAGTTACGAAAAGAGCTGGAAGCTAAAGGTTACTCCTTCATTTCCAATAGTGATACCGAAGTACTGCTTAAAGCCTATCACGCATGGGGGACGAAGTGTATTCCCAAGCTTCATGGTATGTTTGCGTTTGCTATTTGGGAACAAAATACGGGTAAATTAATACTGGCTCGTGACCGTTTAGGTATTAAACCACTTTATTATAATACTAACTATTCTTGCGGATTCAAATTTGCATCTACATTACCAGCGCTTATTGAATTTGAAGGCATTAATACATCCATTGATAAAATTGCACTGCAATTTTATTTGACCTTTCATGCCATTCCCGATCCGTATACCATTCTGTCCGGTGTAAAAAAATTATCACCAGGCTCGATTATGACGGTCTATCCCAGTGGGGAAGTGACACAAGAAATATACTGGCAATTAAAAATAGATGACACAAAAGCCAATCACTCTCTTAGCGAAAATGACTGGCTGAAAAACACTCATGAAGCATTACTCTTAGCAACTAAACGTCAATTAGCTGCGGATGTTCCAGTTGGAATACTCCTTTCAGGTGGATTGGACTCTTCATTACTCGTAGCATTAGCTTCTCAACTGAGAAAGGAAGAAATACAAACGTTCTCCATTGGCTTTGAGAGCTCCCATGGAGAACCAGGAAATGAATTTGTATATTCTGATCTTGTTGCCTCACAATTCAGTACCAGGCATCAACAGATGTTTATTTCAAATAAGCAGCTTGCCTACTCTTTGGGAAATTGTGTATCTGCAATGTCTGAACCAATGCTCAGCCATGATAATATCGGATTTTATTTGCTTTCTCATGAGGTTGCTAAGCATGTAAAAGTAGTTCTTTCAGGGCAAGGTGCAGACGAGATTTTTGCGGGTTACCACTGGTTCCAGAATATCCAGCCCGGAACTTCCTCACCTATACAATCTGCACAGTTTATTCTTAATAAAGTGGCTGATCGTAATTTTGAAGAATATCAGCAACTTGTAACGCCAGCTTTTTATACTAGACCACACGCAGATTCCTTCTTAACCGAATTATGTGAACAAAATGGTTCTCCTAATACTATTGATAACTTACTTTTGTATGAAAGTACCTTTGCATTAGCAAATGGTCCTTTGAGTCGTGTGGATAGCATGACCATGGCGGCAAGTCTTGAAGCGAGGGTACCCTTCCTGGATGAGGCAGTGGTTAATCTTGCTACCTCTATGCCACTAAGTTATAAGCTTCCAAATGGAGGAAAACATATTTTAAAACAACTCGGGAAAAAAATGCTTCCTGAGAAAATTATTAGTCGCTCGAAAGGATATTTTCCTGTTCCTGCATTGAAATACCTGGAGGGAAGTACACTTGAGCTGATGCGCGAGGTACTTTCATCAGCTAATGTAAAACAACGTGGTATCTTTAATATAGAGACTGTTCAAACGCTACTTGCACATCCAGAAAAACATTTTACTCCTTCGGGTATTTCAAAACTCTGGCAAATAGGTCTGCTTGAATATTGGTTTCAATTACATGGATTATAGACAAAATTTTCTAAAACAAAAAAATAGCATAATCATTTCCGCGGATCATGCCATTTAAATTTTGAATTTTGAGCACAGTTTTTTAAGTTTCATCTCGAGCCCCTCTCTCTTCCGCTAGGAGTATGATGATGCTTTTCGCGGGTGAGGGGAACAGATCGGTATCTAAGATTAGTTCTGAATATTATACATCACCTCACATGTAGGTTCTTCGTTAAGTTTTTCTTTTTGTTTAAACTGCGTTTCATTACTCACTTTCTGCGGAGCAATCAGATTGACAAAGGCTTCAATGTTATTAATCTGCCTCCCCTCTCCAAACTGGTCAACCCTGTTATATCGGAAAGCAGTGATGCCAATTGCTAGCGCAATAGCTGATAGAAGAAAGGCTCCAAAGAGTAGATTGGGAACCATTGCCAGTAGAGTTGCTGCCGTGGCAATGTCCCCAGTAGCCTTGGACAGACCAATGAGACCAATGATAATAATCGATGTCATACCAAAAACACTATCCCCAACTCGTCCATTTATCGAACTCTGAATTTGTTCTTTATTCTCAGTGAGGTATTCTTTTAGTTCCTTCAGATGCTGACGCAAAGACTGATAATCAGTTTGGTTTGGATTTTTTAACATTAGGATTGCTTTAGCTAAAAGTGGTGTTAGCTCAGGAGATTCTGAATCTCGTAAAAGGACGATTAACGCCTGAAGTCCCCTTAAAAAGCGTTTGCCGCTTGCTACCAGCTCCGTTTTTTTAATGCGTTCTGGGGATGTATAATGACTATTCAAAAACGAGGATCTCGATAATTGCAGCTGCAATTGTTGTTCAAATTCCTTGACCTCATCATGCCAACTCATAAACCTCTCCTTCATTTAACACTTTCAAATTCCAAAACAGTAACACAATCTTTTTTATTTACAATATGTTAAAGAAATCCAAGTTCCACAAAGTCTTTGAAAATTATAGGTTAAGAGTTGGTGTGTTATGTGAGCGATTGAAGTGCATCAGGGGCACATCATGCATCCAGGGTCAGGTCTTTCCTTTTCCCTATAGATAAAGGAAAGACCTGACCCCGTTTTGTTAATGAAAAGAGCATTAATTCAACACGCCTGTCGTAATCCCCTCCTGCTTGAAGATGCTTGCTGAATTAAAACAA
>JACPOX010000213.1:0-6815 GCA_016191305.1 Legionella longbeachae
GTTATTGGGTCAAGGCGCAACCTACATGGATTGTAGTTTTTATTGTAATTCAAGCAGCTTATTCACTCGATTAACAAAATCAGCAGGATTATCTAATTGACCACCCTCAGCTAAAACTGCTTGTTCAAATAGCATAGTCACCCATAATTCAAACATACTATCGTCCTGAATATCATAGAGCCTCTTAATTAAAGCATGCTCTGGATTGATTTCAAAGATTGGTTTGCTCGTTGGCACTTGCTGACCTGCAGCTTGAAGGATACGCTGCATTTCCAGTCCCATATCCTGTTCATCAGCTACAATACATGCAGGGGAGTCAGTTAAGCGATTTGTAATTAATACATCTTTAACACGTGTATCCAGAATTTTCTTGATATGGTTGAGTATAGGCTCAAGGGTTTTTTCTTGTTCCTTAGTTTGTTCTGTCGAATCATCTCCTAACTCAACTTTACCTTTAGAAATAGATTGTAGTTTTTTGCCCTCAAATTCACTTAAATAACCTACTAACCATTCATCAATTTTATCGCTAAGTAATAATACTTCAATATTTTTCTTTTTGAAAATTTCCAAATGAGGGCTATTTTTTGCTGCATTGTAACTAGAGGCAGTAATATAATAAATCTTATCTTGTCCCTCTTTCATACGGCTGATGTATTCATCTAATGTTGTTTCTTGCTTCTCAGAATCTGTTGCAGTAGAAGCAAAGCGGAGCAAAATCTTCAACTGGCCCTTCTTTTAAAACCAAGCCAAATTCATTCCAGAATTTCTGATATGTTTCTTTATCTTGAGTACTCATTTTCTCAAGCATAGATAAAACACGTTTTGTACAAGCACCACGAATGCTTTCTACTTGTTTGTTATCTTGTAAAATTTCCCGTGATACATTTAGTGGTAAGTCACTTGCATCAACAATACCTTTTACGAAACGTAAATAACGTGGTAAAAATTGAGTCGCATCATCCATAATAAACACGCGTTTGACATAAAGTTTTAAGCCATGCTTTGATTCATGCTGCCACAAATCAAAAGGTGCATGGGCAGGGATATAAAGCAAGGAAATATAGTCATTTTTTCCTTCAACATGGTTATGTGTCCAAATCAATGGATCCTGATAATCGTGGGATATATGTTTATAAAGTAATTTATAATCTTCATCAGTAATATCGGATTTTTGCATGGTCCATAAGGCAGTCGCTTTATTTACAGTTTCGAACTCATTTGATTCTTTGTCCTCTTCTGCTGTTTTCTTCATCACAATAGGCCAGCATATATGATCAGAATATTTGCTAATAATACTGCGAATGCGCCAATCACTGAGAAACTCATCACTATCTGCTTTAATATGTAAAGTAATTTCTGTACCACGTGTTGTTTTTTTTGCGTAGTCGATTGTAAACTCCCCTTCTCCCTGAGATTCCCACACAATTCCTTCTTCAGGCTTCAAACCAGTACGCCGGCTTTTCACTGTTACCTTATCCGCCACAATAAACGCTGAATAAAAACCCACACCAAATTGCCCAATTAATTGTGAATCTTTAGCACCTTCACCAGATAATTGACTCATAAATTCTTTAGTGCCTGACTTAGCAATAGTACCTAAGTTCTCAACGGCCTCATCCCAACTTAAACCAATTCCATTATCACTAATGGTTATCGTTTTAAGTTTTTCATTCACATCAATGCTAATTTTTAAATCAGAATCATTTTCAAACAGAGCACTATTTGATAAAGCTAAAAATCTTAATTTATCTAAAGCATCTGAAGCATTAGAAATTAATTCACGTAAGAATATTTCCTTGTTGCTATAAAGTGAATGTACTACCAAATGCAGCATCTGTTTCACTTCTGTTTGGAATCCCATTGTTTGTTGCTTATTCGACATACCTCATCTCCTATTACACATTTCTTAATGATTGTGATGATATAGGGTCAAGGAAGAAAGATTTCAAGGGGGAAGGTTAAAAATAATCAAAAGCAGGCATCGTTAAAGTGCCTCCTGAGTGTATAATCAGAATATTACCGATTAATTGTTTCGTTAAGATATATCTTCTTGTTTCATAGAATAATTTTGCTGCATAAATTGGATCAGCCAAAATTCCCTCTTCTCGTGCCAACCTTTTTATTTCATTTTTGATGTTTTGATTGACCGATCCAAAAGATTTGGCTGTTGTTGGATAGACACAGCAAAAATTCTCAGGGATTAAAGCAAGCCATTGATTTAACTTATTATTAAAAATTTCTTCCTTATCAGCTAAAAGCAATACATGAACCTGGGCAGGATGATTCAGTTCCGTTAAGCCTTTAATGAGTCCGGCTGCAGAAAAACCTGTACCCGCATCAATAAATATATGCTGAAAAACAAAGCCCAAAGAGTGTTCATTTAAAATAATATCATGAGCAAGAGTTACAGCCCCCTCCAAGGCTTCAGGAACACTCGCCCCTTCATGTAATACAAATCCTGGTTCAGTCAATTTATGTAAGTAATTATAAGCTAATTCATTGACTATCGGCCAATTATCCCGAGCGACCCAAACAATTTCATGCTCCTCAAGAAAAAGACGACTTAATTTAAAATTACCTGTCAATTCCAATTTCCAGGGCTGAATCAAAAAGGCAGTTACTTTCAGCTTAAATTCTCTAGCTAATTGTAATGCAGCGAGTAAATTATTAGATTGCGATCCAGCAACAATAATTAAATGCCGTATTTGCTGGTCCATCAAATAGGGTAACAGACTTGCATATTTACGCAATTTAGTACCACTAATACCACAACCTAACTCATCATCTCTTTTAACATAACAGCTGACGTCATTGTCCGGGAAATGATTTAAGCGATGTACACGACTAGATAAGTTCCACATGAACACACAACCTTATTTTCACTTGATATTTATTTGTATCTATTTTACCTGAGAACAGTTAAAATCCACCGCAATTGATTAAATTAATTGCTTTTTGGTTAATTTATACACCAGATTAATATTCTCTTAATATATTTCATATAAAATAACCAATTTCAACCTTGGGATAACCTATTATGAAAATAAAATTGAAAAGTATAGATACATACCTTGATGAACAACACAGTTTATTAACTCTTTTGAATAAAAATACATTTCATTTTGAAAATAATGATTTTTATAACCTAATATGCAAACAAATAAAGCTTCTAGAGTCTTGGAAAATGACTATAAAAGAACCTAAATTCTATGACCTCGTTGATATAATTGTTCATTTTCAAGAACCGATGCTTGATATTAGTCTTGAAGAATTTATCACTTTTGTTTCAAATTTAAATACACAAGATAAGTTAATGCGCGAGAAAACTGCTAAAAATACAATAAAACAAGCCGTGCTCCCCTCACTTGAAGGTCAGCTTCAGATTTTGCAAAAAATTAATATACAAATGAATAGTAATACCGACAATAAAAAAATACTTGAAGAGTTGTTGGAAATCACAATAAAAAGGATTAGTACCTTTCAGCAAATATTATTTTTAGGTACTGAATGTGTTAAACAACACAATAATCAACAACAATTGCTGAAAATCCTTTCCACTCAACAATCAAGAGAAAATACCCCAATTACTCCAAGCAATGATTTAAAACGAAAAAATGCAACTGTAACTTTTTTTCCAGAGCCGCTTAATAGTTCTAAAAAAACAAAACCGGAGGACATTTCAGAAACTAGCGAAATACCCACAGGCATGCAACTAAAAACTTCCACGGGGCTTAACGATCTCTTTCCTGCTTCTATAAATAAAGGTGGATTCAATACAGCTCCCCCAAATGATAACTTTTTTCAAAATTTTTCCAATCCTAGTTTTAATGCATCTATTAATGAAAATGACTTTTTTGAGACTTTCTATAACCCTGAATCCAGCACAAGTACTCCAGAGGATAACAATTTTCTAAATTTCTTTGACGCTGAATCCAACCTACCTGATGATGAAGAGAATTTCTTTGATTTTCTTAACCCTAAATCAAATTAATTTACATTTAATTAAAATATGTCTCCTGTTAACAAAGCAGCGGGACGTAGGCTCTGCCATTCAGATAAAGATTTTGTAGGTTGAGCCCTGGCCCAACAAAGGGCTAAATGTTAGAATGGTGTTCATGTTGGGTCTGGGGCCCAACCTCCTTTAAAGCTACTTTTCCACTTAAGGGACATGGGACGTAGGCTACTGGTAGATGAAATGTCAACAGCCCCTAATATAAATACTTTATTTTGGTGTAACTCGGATAAAATCAAGATGTTGCACAGATGAAGTGGGTTCATGAAATTCATAGCCCAATTCACTAAATGTTTTAAGCGACTCTATATCATCAAATTGATTCTGCATGAGAAACTTTGCCATTACTCCACGTGCTTTTTTGGCGTAAATACCAATCATTTTTAGCTGATTATTCTTTTTTTCGTAAAAATTGATAGTAATCACAGGATAATTTAATTTTTTTTCATCAATGACTTTAAAATATTCAGTTGAAGCAAGATTAACTAACACTGGATTCTTCTGTAAGGCTAATTGTTGATTCAGCGCAGCTGTCAGAGAATGTCGCCAAAAATCATAAAGATTTTTCCCATCGGGGTTTTTCAAATGAACACCCATTTCAAGCCGATAGGGCTGAATACAATCTAGTGGTTTCAATAAACCATACAGCCCCGACAAAATACGCAAATGATTTTGGGAATATTGAATTGTACTTTGTTCCCAAATATCAGCCTGTAAACCCTGATATACATCCCCCTGAAATAAAAATATAGCAGGATATGATGATTGCAAAACTGCTGTGTCATCCAAACAAAAATTTTGATAGCGATTATAATTTAACTCACCCAGATCTCTTGATAAATCCATTAAAGCAATTATGTCTTCTATAGATTGAGTCTGCATGATTTTTGCAAGAACTTTTGTTTTATCTGTAAATTCCGGTTGAGATACATTTCCAGAATAAGGCTGGGAAATTTTTAATAATTTTTTAGCTGGCGACAATAAAATTAACATTGCAATCTCTTAATAAATTTTAATGGGGCCTCGTACCAGGAACCATACCTACTCTAGGTCTAAAGACATAAATAGTAATCGGTTCGGTAGTTTCCACCACATTTCCCTCTCGATCAAGAATCTGCACTGCTACAGTATGTGATCCTCGGTACATACCACTTAATTCAAAGACGAGGTTTCTTTGTGGTTGGCCTAGAGGAGAATTATCATAAATGAGTTGTAATTTATCACCTGGAAACAAATTAGGTTCTACTTGTACAGAAACTTCAACAAACCCTTGATTGTTACGAATCGTTGCACCTGCTTCAGGTTGAACAATCGCAATATTAGCATAAGTATTCTGTTGCTTGCTCGGATTGTTTTCTGTTATGGATGGTGGTGTAGAAGAATTAGGCGATGTTGGTGCTGAAATATTTTGCACATCAGGAATTGATAATATTTCAGCACCTTCATGAGGCACATCACTGTAATGAACATTTCCTTGGTTATCAATCCATTTGTAAATTTGCGCATAAGATGCGCAAATCACTATCATCAATGACAGAAAAACAAAAAATTTGTTCATTCACGAATTTCCTATCCTAGAGACTATAATATAATTCAAACTCATAAGGATGAGTCATGCTTCTGATTTTACTGACTTCTTCATGCTTCATTGCGATGTAATTATTGATAAAATCAGCACTAAATACATCACCTTGCAATAAGAAATCATGATCTGTTCCCAGATGATCTAAAGCTTGCTCCAAAGAAGCACATACAGTTGGAACATCACAAAGTTCTTCCGGTGGTAAATCATAGAGATCTTTATCCATTGCTTGACCTGGATGTATTTTCTTTTGTATTCCATCGAGACCTGCCATCATCATTGCAGAAAATGCTAGATAAGGGTTCGCTGTAGGATCAGGGAAACGTACTTCTATACGACGTGCTTTTGGATTATTCACATGTGGAATACGAATCGCAGCAGATCGATTTCTTGCAGAATAGGCCAATAAAACAGGAGCTTCAAATCCAGGAACCAATCGTTTATAGCTGTTTGTAGACGGATTAGTAAATGCATTTAAAGCACGCGCATGCTTTATTATGCCACCTATATAAAAAAGGGCTGTTTCAGAAAGACCCGCATATTGATCTCCTGAGAATATATTAACGCCATTTTTGGACAACGATTGATGGCAATGCATTCCGCTACCATTATCACCCACTAGAGGCTTTGGCATAAAAGTAGCAGTTTTTCCATAATTGTGGGCTACATTATGAACTACATATTTTAAAATTTGCAATTCATCAGCTTTTTTAGTCAATGAATCAAATTGAGTTGCAATCTCGCATTGATTAGCAGTAGCTACTTCATGATGATGTGCTTCAACTACCTGCCCTAAGGCTTCAAGAGTTAAACACATTGTAGAACGCATATCATGGGAAGAATCTACAGGAGGAACAGGAAAATAACCACCTTTTATAGGAGGACGATGTCCAATATTACCGCCCTCTATTTCTCTTCCCGAAAACCATTGTGCTTCTTCCGAGTCAATCTTATAAAAAGAACCACCAATACTTGTTTCCCATTGAACACTATCAAAGACAAAAAATTCGGGTTCAGGTCCAAAATAAACAGTATCTGCAATGCCCGTGGATTGCAAATAAGCTTCTGCACGTAGGGAAAGTGATCTTGGGCAACGTTCATAACCCATCATGGTTTTGGGATCAACAACGTTACAGCGAATAAATAGTGTATTGTCTTGAAAAAAAGGATCTAACTTCATTGTGTCCAAATCAGGCATTAATGACAAATCTGACTGGTGAA
>JACPOX010000213.1:6882-8739 GCA_016191305.1 Legionella longbeachae
CATCCCTTAAATGAAGATCCATCAATCATTTTTCCATTTTCAATAAAATCATCGCTGACAGCTGAAACAGGAATGGTAATATGTTGCTCTTTACCTCGAATATCTGTAAATCGCAAATCAATTAATTTCGCATCATACTCATTAATTAGCTCAAGAACTTTATTTTTACTCATCATTAATCTCCAGGATAGTCTGGGGATATAGTGTACCTTAAGTGACTTATTAAACCCAATAGATTACACTCTATGTTTTCACTTTAACCAAAAAATTATGGGTGCCTACCAATACCAAGCCCTGCATAAAAATGGCAATACAAAAAAAGGTGTGCTCGAAGCAGACTCCGAACGCCATGCTCGTCAGCTATTGAGAGATCAAGGAATGATTCCAACGCAAATCCGCGTTTTGAATCAACAGCGTAATGGTAATAATGCAAAAGGTAAAATTGCCGCAGCAGATTTAGCCTTGTTCACTCGCCAACTAGCAACACTACTTGCAGCCGGCATCCCTGTTGAGGAATCCTTACGTGGAGTAAGTGAGCAAACTGAAAAAGATAAAGTCAGGGAGCTCATAATTGGAATTCGCGCAAAAGTGCTAGAGGGTTATGGTTTGGCTCAAGCAATGGCGCAATATCCATATGCCTTCCCTGAACTATATCGAGCGACAGTAGGTTCTGGAGAGCAGACAGGTCATCTCGAGTTAGTATTAGAAAAACTGGCAGATTATACTGAAAACCAGCAGCAAACGAAGCAAAAAGTACAGCAAGCATTGATTTACCCTCTTATTATGATCCTTGTTTCAGTGGCGATTATCAGTTTTTTACTGAGTTTTGTAGTGCCAAAGATCATTGAAGTATTTACCAGTAGTGGGCAAACATTACCTGAAATGACCGTTTTATTAATAAGTTTGAGTCATTTTATCAAAAATTATGGCCTTTATACCTTAGTAGCTCTTATATTGATGTTTATCGCGTTTAAGAGGAGTCTTGCAAATATAAAAGTAAAAACAGCATGGCATCGTCTCCTGTTGAAGCTACCTGTAGTTTCTTATTTGGTAAAGACTGTCAATGTTTCGCGTTACATTCATACTTTTGGTATACTTTTCGCTGCTGGTGTTAGCGTGCTTGAAACCATGCGGGTTGCTGCAAGCTTGGTAACCAATGTCATAATGCGTCAGGCTTTTGACACTGCAGCAGTGAAGGTTAGAGAAGGAACAGGTATTAATGAAGCTTTAAAAGAAACAGGTTATATTAGCCCAATGGCAATCCATTTAATTGCTAGTGGCGAGAAAAGTGGTCAATTGTCCAATATGATGGAACGTGCTGCCATCCATCTTGATAATGAAGTCAAACGATTAGTTGATACGTCGTTGACCTTATTGGAACCTCTGGTCATTTTGATGATGGGTGCCGTCGTTTTATTTATTGTTTTAGCTACTTTATTACCTATTTTTTCAATGGAACAATTAATTACTTAATTTGTAGATTTTAATTTGGAGTAAAAATGAACAGACAAAAAGGATTCTCATTAATTGAAATCATGGTGGTGGTCGTTATTTTAGGTATTCTTGCCTCTATAGTTGTTCCTAAAATAATGGGGCGTCCTGATGAAGCACGGAAAGTAAAAGCAAAACAAGATGTGCTTGCAATACAAAATGCCCTTGATTTATATAAGCTTGATAATGGGATTTATCCTACTACAGATCAAGGATTGCTGGCTCTAGTAGAGAAACCAACATCAAATCCAACTCCTAATAATTGGAAGCAATATCTTAAATCACTGCCTCAAGATCCTTGGGGAAGAGAATACCTTTACTTAAATCCTGGACAACATGGGGATGTTGACATATTTACCTATGGCG
>JACPOX010000214.1 GCA_016191305.1 Legionella longbeachae
CAATGATCACGAACCATGCTACCGGTCTTGCAAAAACAGCCCATAGCCATGAAGCTGTAGTAGCAATGGCGGAAAGTGCGGCTGAAAAACTTAATCTTCTCATAAAACAATACATTGCGAGTTTAAAGTGATTTTAGAAACTCATTTAAATGAAATTATAGAAACATTGCTAAACAGTCAAACGAGACAATTCGTACCTGTTGCACAGCTCATTGAGTGTCTTGATTTAACTTTATTGGATAAAGAGGCTTCAAATGAAGCATTTTTAAAACTAGCCCAAGACGCAAATCAAAATCATGTAGCTGCAGTATGTGTCTATTTAGAAAATTTATCTCAATTTTCTTTACTAAAAGATGAAGTCGAATTAGCTACTGTAATCAATTTTCCTCATGCTCACGAGGAATTAAATACTTCACTTGCATGTATAGAAAAAGCTGCGCACTTAGGTGCTACTGAAATTGACTATGTATTACCCTATCAGCTGTACTTAGATGGTCAAAATCAAAAAGCCTTAAATCATTGTTCCAAAATCGGACAATTATGTAAGCAATTGAAACTTAGCTTAAAAATCATCTTAGAAACTGGAGCATTCCCTAATATACAGACTGTTTATGAAGCAAGTAGCGAATTAATGGATTCAGGTTGTGACTTTCTTAAGACTTCAACAGGAAAAATAACTCAAGGAGCTTCTTTTTCTGCAGTTTTTGCCATTCTAAGCGCGATTAAAGATGCAAATAGTCAATGTGGGCTAAAAATATCTGGCGGCATCAAAATGCCGCAACAAGCTTGCAATTATGCAATTCTTGCCCAACTAATTATAGGTAAAGAAATAAATAAAAAATGGTTTCGCATTGGAGCGAGTTCTTTGTTGCATGAATTGTTAAAAATTAATTAAATCTCAGTTATACTTCCTGCGATTGCAAAATTATTGGAGTTTAAGTCAGATGAATAGAAAAAATGTATTTAAAACCATTTTGGTGATATTTCTTGGGTTTGCTTTAGCAAGCTGCAAAACGATACAACCCGGTGATTATGATACAAATGAAGTGGGGAAAGTCAAAAAAGTAATTCCTGGTGTCATCATTTCTAAGCGACCTGTTAATTTGCATAGAAACGCCATAAAAAACACCGACAATCACTTAGTTGATAATGGATATAGTCAATCACATGGCGTTGAGTACGTTATTAAATTACACTCTGGTGAAATTATTTCTGTGGTTCAAGCCGAAGATCTTAAATTAAAAAACAAACAAAAAATTCTAATCATTTATGGCAAAAACACTCGTGTGGTTGCTGATAATGGTAGTGAAATATAAACAGCGTACGAAAATAGCATGTTCAAAATAGTATGTGTTTTTTTGTGGGCTAATTTTACTTGCAAGTATTGCTAGCCAAGTCATTGCAAAAAACGAGTATTTTTTTACTTGTTTTGAGCCATTTTCTTGGCGCAACTGCTCTGAAAGTCACTTTTACACTCAAAGCACAAACTATAATAAAAAAGGTTTAAAACAATTATTAATATAGACAGTAAGCGTTTACACAATGGCCTCAACTTAGGAAATATTGTATTCCCGCGCAGGATGGAAATCTATCCCTAAATTGGCATTGTGCCTG
>JACPOX010000215.1 GCA_016191305.1 Legionella longbeachae
AAATTATTGTTTTGGCAAAGCTCTAATAGTTGAGCTGCAGTTGAAAACGGGTAAGGCGGAGGAGTAGTGCCATCAGTGGTTTTGGAGAAATCGTCTTCAGTGGCAATAAACCCCCCACCAATGGAATAATACACTTGAGCGATTAATATATTGTCGTGATTATCAAAAGCTGTAAAACGCATGCCATTAGAATGTTTGGGTAGTAGTTCTTTTTGTAAAAAAAGGAAATCAGTTTTTTCATGGAACTGAATGTTTTTTTTACCAGCTAAGTGAAGTGTATTAGTACTAAGAATTTCATGCATGCGAGGTATCATGGACTCGGGAGCTACAGTTTCAGGATCCTTATTTTCTAGTCCATTTAAAATGGCTTTATCAGTACCATGACCTTTTCCTGTTAAAGCAAGTGAACCATAGAGTTCAATTTTGACTCTTTGCACTTTTTCCAGAAGTTCATTTTCTTCAAGTAATTTTAAAAAGGCATTAGCAGCTAACATTGGTCCAACAGTATGAGAGCTTGATGGGCCAATACCAATTGAAAATAAATCGAATACACTGATGTTCATGTGTTAAAATCTCTTGTTTAATTAATGCAAAGTGTAGAGTGATCTTATTTGTTTGTCTATTTTAATTATAGCGCACCCTGGTTTTGTGCAATTTAAGATTACAAAGGATAATACTATTACAGACATCAAATAGTTATAATTAATCATAGCTAAGGTATGGTAATTTCATGTAAATTTAGGCAAAATTACCGAGCATTATTTTAGAATGTAATATCTTTCTATAACAAATTTGAGAAGATATTCACTACAAGTAAAGATTAAAAGGGGATTCTTTATGAAGATGAAATTAGTCACTGCAGCCATTTTTGGGCTGGCAATGTCTACTGCAATGGCTGCAACTGATGCTAATTCGCTTGTTACGGACAAAGATAAATTATCTTATAGTATTGGTGCTGATTTAGGAAAAAATTTCAAAAATCAAGGTATTGATATTAATCCGGACGCCTTAGCTAAAGGTATGCAAGATGGAATGTCTGGTGCCCAATTGATTTTAACAGAACAACAAATGAAAGATGTTCTGAATAAATTTCAAAAAGATCTGATGGCTAAGCGTAGCACTGAATTTAATAAAAAAGCTGATGAAAACAAATCAAAAGGCGATGCTTATTTATCAACTAATAAATCAAAACCTGGGGTTGTTGTATTACCTAGTGGCCTACAATATAAAGTAATTGATACTGGCTCAGGAAATAAACCAGGGAAGTCAGATACTGTAACTGTTGAATACACAGGTACTTTAATTGATGGTACGGTGTTTGATAGTACTGAAAAAAATGGTAAACCCGCTACATTCCAGGTTTCACAAGTTATTCCTGGCTGGACTGAAGCGTTACAATTAATGCCTGCTGGTTCTACTTGGGAAGTTTATGTACCTTCAGATCTTGCTTATGGTGCGCGCAGTGTAGGTGGTCCTATAGGTCCAAATGAAACCTTGATCTTCAAAATTCATTTGATCTCTGTGAAAAAATCTGCCTAATCAATAAGGAGGGATTTCCCTCCTTATCGTATCTCATTCGTAAAACAAAAGTGAGATTTTCCTTTAGAGAACAAGTTATCCTGCCTTAAAGAGATCCGCAAGATGAACAAAC
>JACPOX010000216.1 GCA_016191305.1 Legionella longbeachae
AACAAAGTGGGTTTAAGGCCCTATTTCATTTTGTAAAACACTAACTGCTGAAGTGGATAGAATGTGGCGATTGAAACATATAACTAAAGAAGAAAGAGAAGAAAACGAAGAGTTTGAAGAAACCATTAATAAAAAATTTTGGAGCGTTTATAGCAATAACACTTCAAATCTTTCGAGTATATGTCGACAATTAGCGTTTGCAGAGGGCGGGATTTATTGATTTTATTTAAGTAAATTTCCCCCAGTTATCTCTCTGGATGTAAAAATTATTTTAACATTATTGATCCTTTTTTTTGCTGCTGATGCGGGACAATACTTTCTGTTAGCGATGAACAATAAAAAATTAGCAATGCTATATGAGGATAAATTAAATAAAGGGTTGATTTCGTCCAAGGAAGACATCATAAGACCAGTATGGATAAATAGTTCCGGAGATTTCTGTTATGGAATTAAATTATTCTTAATATCATTGCTTCTCTCTTAATTAATAGGGAAATTTCTTGTCTTTAAAATTTGATTAAAAAATGATCTTGAAAGAGATAGTGTGAGAAATAATTACCTGGGTTCCGATGAAAATTTTTGAGAAAAATAAAAAAACGCTTGACCTTACCGTTGCGTCAACCTTTATCGTGTATGTAGTCAGCTAGAGGAATTTAAATATGCCATACACGATTAATCAATTAGCGAAGCTTTCAGGCGTGAGCACACGCACGTTGCGATTTTATGACGAAATTGGTTTGTTAGCCCCTGCTTTTTATGGCGAAAATCAGTATCGTTACTATAAAGAAGAGCAATTGTTGATGCTTCAACAAATTTTATTTTTTCGTGAGCTTGGATTTCCTCTTAATGACGTTCAGCGGATTTTAAGCAGTGATGATTTCGACAAGATCGAATCGTTAAAAACGCATAAATCCATGTTGCAATCAGGTCTTGAGCGAACAGCAATACTCATCAATACCGTTGATAAAACTATTTCACACTTAAGAGGAAAGATAATTATGCGTGATGCAGAAATGTATGATGGCTTTGATCCAATCAAACAGCAAGAGCATGAAAAATACATGCTTGATACCGGTATTATTTCACAAAAACAGATTGATGATAGCTGGCAACGCGTTTCCAATTGGAAAAAACCAGATTGGGAACAATTCAAAAACTCAGGCGAGAAGCTGAATATTGCACTTGCAGAAGCAATCAAACAAGAACTGGAAGTAGATTCAGATGAAGTCCAGCAACTTATCCAACACCATTATGATTGGGTTAATAATTTTTGGACTCCCACTAAAGAAACCTATTTAGGACTTGGGCAAATGTACCTTGATCATTCTGACTATCGTTTATTTTACAATCGATATCATCCTGATTTAGTGGATTATTTGGTTGCAGCTATGCAGGTATTTGCTGAGCGAAATTTGTCGTAAATTGACTCCTCATAGACATTGCTTATGGGGAGGTTGTCATTGTGGAGTTATCATGAAAAATAAACTACGTGCATTGGGTTCTCACATTAGTTTAAAAGATGGGAGATTACTTGGTTTTTCTGAATTTGGCGATCCGAAAGGACATCCGGTATTTTATTTTCATGGATTTCCTGGCTCAAGATTGCAGGCTAGTGATTTTCATGAGGTTGCAAAGACACATCATTATCGTTTCTTTGGGATTGATCGGCCTGGAATGGGAGTATCAACATTCAACAAAAAACATAGCATTTTGAGTTGGAGCCAAGATATCAGCGCTCTTGCAAATTGCCTCAAAATTGATAGATTCTCCATTATAGGACACTCCGGTGGCGCGCCATTTGTCATGGCTTGTGCTTATGCAATACCAGAACGTTTAATTGGTGCGGCGATAGTTTCTGGCATGGCACCTACAACCCTGCCTGAATCTAAAGTCGGCATGGCGCGTGGATTACAAATCATCAATGCATTGGTTAGAAATATTCCTGGATTTGCTTTTTTATTGATGAAAATACAGCAAAAAATGATGTTGAAACCAAAAGTATTTAATCAATTCGTCCAGAAGCTTCCCATGCCTGATCGAATTATCCTTCAAGACTCTAACCGTATCAATGCAATGATAGATGCTTTAGCAGGGGCCTTTAATCAAGGCGCGCGGGGTCCCGCACAAGAAATGCAATTAATTTTACAGCCGTGGGGTTTCGATTTAAAGAAGATCACCTATCCGATTACAATTTGGCAAGGCAAACTGGATATGCAAGTACCAGTATCTCATGCAGAAGTTTATAAAACTCGGCTTCCTCATGCTAGGTTAAAGTTATTCGAAAATGAAGCTCATCTTTCGACATTATATAACCACATGGAAGATATTCTTGAATCAGTTAATCCCAAAAGAGCTTAACAAGAAAAGTCATTGTTAAATTGGTAGTGTTATCATTTTATTTCAAAGGTTAAGAAAATTCGATTGGGTTGGTCTGGATCAACCCGTCCTTCTTTTAGCTTTATTACTTCGACAAAATTATGATTGACCGTTGCAATGATGGCTTTGCGCCAAAATTGTAATGCTCGTTGATTTTCTGGTATTACTGTCACCACCCAGGATCCTGGGTGATGCTGCAATACTTGTTGTGCTATCAATTGACCAATGCCACGCCGTTGAAAGCGAGCGAGGATGAAAAACTCGCCCATGTTCCATTGAACGTTGGGTTGCTCTCCTGTTTGGTAAATCAATACAAAGCCAGCAAGCTCTTCATTGACTTTAATAAGGTAAGCTTGCCTATCAGGATCAGTGAGGTAATGTTTGAAATCAAAACTTTCATAAAGGCCATTATCAGGACAAGCCCAATCAGTAGAGTTTAATCCGCACTCGCGCGACATTTCATAAACATAGAAACGCGCCATATTTTGAATGGTGGGGTGATCAACTAACGTTGCTGGGATGAGTTGGGGTTGGATTTTCATATTGAGTCCAAAATAATTTCTACGCGTTCATCGATGCGTGCAGTTGGGATAACTATGGACTCATAATCAAATTGGGCATAGGTTTCTCTATGAATCTGTTCAAATTTCAACGAATCGTCAAAGCTTATTTTTCTGGCATCGGTGTTTGTTATAAAGCCCAGATTTTCAATGAAGAAAACGCGTTTTTCATAAATAAGATATTTGTGGATTCGCTCTATTTCTTTCATTAGGTTATGGGATGGAGAAAAACCAAGATATGTGGCAAGCGCATAAGTACAAATCGGTGATCGATCATAAAAGTGCAGATCAGAATAATCTTCGCACATATCAATTTGTCGATGTTTTTGGAGCCTGACAATATCATCAATAAAATCAGGATGCTTCCATGGCATCATATTGCCCTGTGCTTGTCTTAAGGCAATAAGATCCGTAGCCGCCTCATTTACAACACTTACTCCTGTTAATTCCAAGGCACGAATAACGGAGGTTTTCCCGCAGCCTGGAGTGCCCGTTATAATATACCTCTTCATGGCTTGTGATCCATAAACGCAGGGTATACCTCAAGCGGCTTCGCATCCAACCAACGTGTTTTAACAGCGCTTAACATATCCTTTGCCATTTTTCTTAGGTAGGGCAACTGATCATTTTCTGTACTTACATCAATAAAGGCTTGAAGTCGTGTAAGGACTCGCGGCCTGACATTATTTTCCTCTGGTTTCCATAAAGAGTTTTCAGGAGTTGGTCCCGACGATCCTACTCTATCCTTATCTATAACGGAGTTTAAAAAAGGAATGGTTTGTTGTAACAACCAAAAGCCGCAAGCCTCGGTATAGGCTGTTGTATAAGCAAAATCATCAGCGGCAGCTGGTATTGCACGTTTTAATTCTTCCCTATAAATTACTTCAAGAGGCTCAACAACCTCATTGGGGATAGCCTTAACGCACCAACAGGTGGGCATACTCATTCGTAGGTAGGTGCCATCCAGTAAGGCATTGCGTACAAACGCCCATTCAAAATCGATGAGCTGCAATTCTTGAGATCCCTTATGATCGAACACATTATCTGGGCAAATGTCCCCATGAGTTAAAACTGTAAATGGACCGGGTGTGATGAGTGATTTAATTAAGCATTGTGCTTCGTGGATTAATTCTGGTGTGACAGATAATCCAAGGCTTTTATTGGCTAGCTCAAGTTTAGGTAATAAATCATTAAATATAAAGTCGAGTTCATCTTGTATGCTTTCCGCTTGCTCATTGATGTCATGCAGGATAGTTTCATATTCTGAAATATGACCAAAGCTTGCAGCATGAAAAGTCCCAAGTGCTATCATAAATCGAGTCAATGCAGCAATCGCCTCTGTTCTATTAGGTAGGGTTAAGGAGTCAACTAAACTAATGTGTTCAAGGCCTAAGTCTTCGAGTAGGATAAATCGATGCTCTTTATTACCACCATAAAATTTTGGAGCATTGTGATGCCATTGTGCGACACGGCTTAAAAATTCAAGACCAGCCCAATCTCGTGCAAATCGTGCATAAGCATCTTTGTCATCATCATCTGTTGCCTCAGGGAGGGATTGTTTTAGAATGAGGCTTACGGGGATATCATCAGATTTATTTTCTAAATACAGTCGTAATACAACGTTTCGTCGTTCAGGCTCACTTAAAAAAACAATGGATTTTACCTTGCATGGAGCTGCAAAACGTTGCTGTAATAAATGCTGTGCTGCTTGAATAACACTCTGATTCATTACTTGCTTATCTGATACCAAATTATCCTGCTCCAAAATATGAACAATTACTCAAGAGGCAATTGTAGTTGCGAATTTACATTCGTCAACTTTATTAACCGTAAGTGCTATATGTTGCAAACTAGCATTTAGGTAACATTTCTTAACTCCTTATTTCAATGGAGTGCCTTGATGAAAAACCATGCGCCATTGACCATCCGTCAATCGCCAAATAGAAGATCGTAAGGCTTGCTTCTTTTCGGCAACAGGTGTGTCCTTAATGGTGCTAATATAGGTCAACAAGATAATGTTCTCAGCCAGAAGATGGGCTTTAAATGCCGAACCAACACGTTCAGAATTATCATCACTAGCAAGCCATCGTACTACTTCAGTTTTATCGTAAACAACAGCGCTGCTACCAATTTCTATAAATTCTTTATCGATGAGTTCGGCAAGTACATCTGGCGAGTCTATTTTATCAAGTAGCTGCACTTCTTGTTTAATAATCTGATTAATAATCGTCTCTTGCATGATTTTTACCCACGAGTACATCTCTTATTATTTGTAATTATAACATGGTGGGGCGTGATAAATGACATTTATGGTAAAGTGATGCCCCAAACAACATTATTTTTAATAGGATAATACTTGCTCTCATTAGACTTTGTGTGATTTTTGAACTAAAAATATATGAGAACATAAATTATATCAAGGAAGATAGTTATAAAGTTTTTGAATATGATAATTTTGCAAGTTGCCCTAAATTCCCTAATACCTGCCAGGCAATACGCAAACAACAAAATAAATCCAGCTTTATTGGTGATGCTATCCACGCTTTTCAGCCAGACTGCTACTTCTGCTGGTAAACAAAAATATCTATTTTGTTCATCCTGGGAAAAATTGGGCGGAGCATTGAAAATAGTGTGTTCTGCCGGGGTCAGTATTTCAAGCTTTGCCATTAAGGTACATCCCGGACATCAAATTTAATTCTTGTAACGCTCGTTTTATTGAGCAAAAAATTATAGCATTTGGTACGTTATAAACGATAATAAAATCGAGGGTGTTATGTACAAGAAACACCTTAATACAAAAGCAATGAAAACTGGATAAAATTTACATGATTTATGGATATGTTCGGGTAAGCACCCAGGATCAAAGTGTTGACAGTCAGAAAAATGCTCTCAGCCGATATTGCATTGATCAAAAACTAATGGTGGACGAGTGGATAGAGCTTGAAATGTCTTCCCGTAAATCTACTGCACATCGCCGGATTGATGAATTGCTAAACAAGTTATCACCAGGTGATATTGTGGTTGCTTCTGAACTATCGCGATTGGGGCGTTCCATCAAAGAAACGCTCAATACAATAGAAACGATTAATCAGGATAAACAGGCTCGACTTGTACTTATCAAGCAAAATCTCGACTTAAACCCGGCTGCCAAAAACAATGTAGCCAATAAAGTGCTCATCACTATTTTTTCAATGCTTGCTGAATTGGAAAGAGATTTTATTTCAAAACGAACCAAAGAGGGATTAAAAGCTCGTGCTGCTAAAGGAATAAAACTAGGAAAACCTAAAGGAGTGATACAAGCATCGATGTATGATAAAGATCAAAATATTCCATCTTTATCAATTAGAGGTACCCATTCAAAAAATTATTGCAACACATTTAGGCTATGGTAAATATCTATCGCTTAAGGCATTTATTCATAAGTTAAAGGAGAGATCTCATTCAATTTAATATATTTCTCAGTTTAAGAGAATGTTAATGGATATATTGGAACAATTACCTGGCTATATTGGTTGGAAAGACTCAGCTTTTCGGCATTTAGGCTGTAATACAAACTTATCGTCGATTATGTCTTTACAAGATCCTAGTAAGATATGGGGGTTGAAGGATGAAGAATTACCAGGATGTACTGAGGAAATATATCATTTTCACCGTACAAACGATGAATTGGCTTTAAATGGAGAAACTGTCATTGTTATACATCGATCCACTACACCTTATGATGGGTCATTATTTTATAGTACTAAAAAACCCTTGTACGATGAAACCAAAAAAATTTTTGGTGTTATTTATCAGTGCCAACCCTATGAGTTGAATAATTTTTTCTCACATTTGCAAAAAAATACAAAGCCTATCTCGCAGTACCTGCTTCCATCACATTACAAAATGGAGATATTTTCAAATCCATGTCAATTATCAACACGAGAGCTAGAATCGCTATTTTGTTTGTTGCATGGTATGAGTGCCAAGCAAATTAGTGAATGCTTGGGGTTATCAAAACGTACTATTGAAACTTACCTTGAAAATATCAAAAACAAGTTTGGTTGTCAGAACAAAACGGAATTGCTTATTAAAAGCATTAATGCGGGATATGCAAATCATATCCCGGAAAGATTTCTACACACAAATAAGATCCAAAGCTAGCAAATCCTCCCAGATCATCTTTTGGAAGAATAAGCCGCCTCAGGTCCTTCTTCTTCTACTTCCTCAGTAGGCATCACTTGTACCTGTTTCACTTGTTCCAAGCTCTTACTTATCACTATGACATTACCTCGACTATGCGCTAACGATTCTCTGTTTAACTCTTTAACTGCATTGTTATGTATATGTTCATTTATAAGGTTGATTTGATAGGAGTAGAGGTTTGTATCATCGCTAATAGATATTTCTTCCGGACTCACACTACCATACCGCATAATTGTTAATCTACTATCCGTCGATGGCTTCGGCATCCAAGGATTAGTTTGGCATATTAATTTTCCAGTTGTTCCGGTAACTTCAAATTTAAAAAATTTATTAGCATTGTCTGCAGTTGTAATATGTGCCACACAATTATTTGGAAACTTCAAATCAATTGTAGCTGTATTCTCCGCAGTATTATCACTGTTCATCATTCCGATAGCATTGATAGCAATTGGCTCTGCATTTGTCAGTAATCTTACTAAAGAGATAGGATAACAACCAAGATTGCGGATTGCTCCTCCAGCTGTTGGGTTAGCAAATTTCGCAATATCAGCAAAATAACTAGCATCAAATGAAAGAATATCCCCAATACAATTATCTTCAACCAGAATTTTTCGTAATTTTTTAATAAATGGATGGTGTCGATACATTAACCCCTCTAAACAAATAAGGCTTTTCACTCCTGCTAGTTGAGAAATTTCACTATATTCTTGTTCATCTAAAACTAAAGGTTTTTCGCAAAGAACATGCTTACCTGCATTCAGGCATTTTATGATCCAAGTTTTATGCAAATGATTTGGTAAGCCTATATAAACTGCACTAGTCTCAGGATCACTAAGTAAATCATCGTAGTTATCATAACTTTTAGGAATTTTGAATTGTTCCGCAAATGCTTGTGCATTTGAGATCTGACGACTACCGATTGCATATAAGATAGCATCTGGTGATTCCTGAATTGCTTTTGATACTGTCCTTGAAATAGCACTGGTTCCTAAAACCCCCCATTTAATTTTTGGTTTATATTGTTTTAATTGAAACATGTGAATTTCCTTTAATATATTAAGCACATGTTTATATTTACTTATTAATTCAACTCAAACTACCGTATAAATACGGAGGTTCACTTATTGTTTCATTTCAATTAAAATTTCACGATATATCGGATCACCAATATTCTTTGCGCCATGATGAGCTGGAATTGCACTAATAGTCCCACCTGAAGCTCGTAAACAGTCTCCTTCGGGATAAAATGCGAGTGTGTCACCGGCACCTATTTCCAATATACTGACCTGCCGATCATCTGCGTCATACACACCAATAGTTCCTCCTTCAAGCACATAGAACACATAATCTAGCTTGTGAGTATGACATTCAATTCTTTCTCCGGGACGTAAAAATAAATCCCATACTTTAATTTTTTCATTTTCAAATATGAGATTCGTGCCCACATTATTCATTGGCATTTTTTCATTAGCGTTGTTAGGCATAGCAATCATGGTGTTTCCAGACATATATCTTCCCTTCGAGAAATTGATTAAATTACTTTATCAAAAAATTTATCATAGGTATTTAATACCTACTGGAAATCTGACGACTGCCAATTGCATATAAGATAGCATCTGGTGATTCCTGAATTGCTTTTGACACCGTCTTTGAAATAGCACTGGTTCCTAAAACACTCCATCTAATTTTTGGTTTATCTGCAAATTGTTTTAATTTAAACATGTGGATTTCCTTTAATATATTAAACACATGTTTATATTTACTTATTAATTTAACTCAAACTACCGTATAAATACGGAGGCTCACCCACTTGTCCCCATTGTCCCCGTGGTTTTTGATGACATTGTAATGGCATCCATTGTTAATTGATAAGGAAATCCAAGGCATAATAGTGTCCTATCGCATGAAGCGCGTTAGGATAAAGGCGCTTAATTTATTTATTTTAAAGGGTAAAATAAAGGTGGTTGTTCTGCGTCACTGCACATAATATGCAGTGACGCAGGAACTCGCCCTTTTGTAATTTGGCACCTATTCTGGCTGATAACATAAACCTTGATGCACTGCGCTTATCAAGGTTACGCTTGCTACGTTGAACTATACCCATCCCCAACGTCAGCAACAAAATCGAACCATACTTCTTTATTACGATCCAGAGAGCTATCCTCTTCTATGCTGTTGCTGTTTGTATATGTACTGGAAGTATTATATAAAAGGCGAGGATCAGCATATTGCCTGAATAGTTTTGACAGAATAGAACGTTTAAGAGCGTCCCATAAAACTGAGAGTGAAAACCAATTAACCATTTTTTGTTGTTTATTATCCATAATAAGAAATTGTCCTATCTAGCGATGCTCGTTACGTATTAGTTGGCGCAAATAATAAAACTCCATTAACAGAGAACGCACTGCCAAGGGCAATAAAGCGAATTCAAGAGCGTGTTGGCATTCCTGATTGGACAGCACATGACTTAAGAAGAACTTTTGCCACGCAATTAAGCAAAGTGCTTCATATTGATCCCGTTGTTATTGAGAAATGCTTGGGTCATAAGATGCCCAAAAATCTGCGTGATCATATGAGTGAAGCAGAGTTGATTTTTACAGCCCTTGCGGAATTATCAACCCGTCAAATTGCTGAAACAACTAATGCTAGGGCATGAAGGAAAATAAAGAGGCAAGTAAGCAAGGTGGTGGGATTGCTAAAAAAGCTCGTATGGAGTTGGAGGAAAAAACCGGACAAAAAGTTGTTACTTCGGATAACTTTCTTAAACCGAAAAAATCATTGTCCAAACATGAAAAGGATGATGAATAATCGATAAAACGGCTGGTTTATTTAAACAAGATTTGTTTAATCACTTAGCCAAGCTATCCTTCGCGGGGAGAATCAAGGGTTTCATCACTCCTTTTGCTTGGCTCTTTTTTGTGATGATATTGCTTTGATGGAGTAATAATGAAAATTATTAATGAATCTCATCCGCTATTTCACCAACGAATAATAGTTTGCCTTGAAATGATTCGCTCCACTCCTATACCTCTTATTTACGTAATCAACGATTCATTCCTATTGAAAGCACTAAAACTTCCGATGGTACATGTGATTATTTTATGTCACCTGTA